>NZ_JAAHBQ010000038.1 GCF_020144665.1 Oscillatoria salina IIICB1
GATCGCAGCAGTGAAAAGAGGAGAAAAGAAAACACAGGTAAGTCGTTTTTTTAAAATTAGTCGCAACACGTTAGCTCTATGGCTAAAAAAAGAAAGAGAAACAGGAGACTATCAAGCCAGCCCACCTGTAAGAGTAGGAACTGAACCGAAAATTAAAGACCTAGAAAAATTTCGAGAATTTGCCAAAGAAAATAGTGGCAAAACTCAAAAGCAAATGGCTCAATTATGGGGGTGTGGTGCGACGCAACAGAATATTAGTTATGCTTGCCGAAAACTGGGTATAAGCCGAAAAAAAAACTTATGGGTATCGGGAACGAGATGAAGAAAAAAGACGAGAATTTCTTCAAAAACTCGAAAAAATAGAGAAGAGCAGAAAAGTTTATGTAGATGAAGCAGGATTTGATAATCGAGAGGATTACCCATATGGCTACAGCCCAATAGGGGAAAGATGTTATGCACTCAAATCAGGAAAAAAAAGAGAAAGAGTCAGTTGGCTATCAGCATTAAAAGAAGGAAAATTATTGGCTCCTTTAACCTTTGATGGCTCATGTAATAGAGATTTATTTGAAGCCTGGTTAAAGAATTTTTTGCTGCCTGTGCTAGAAACCGGAGACATTATTATTATTGATAATGCCAGCTTTCATAAAGGGGAATCTATTAAAGAACTTGTGGAAAGGGCTGGATGTGAAATTTGGTATCTGCCTACCTATTCTCCCGATTTGAACAAGATTGAAAACTGGTGGGCTGTTTTAAAGACATGGATGAAACAGAGATTACACGAATTTCAAACCGTCAGAGAATGCGTGGATGCTGCCTTTAGGAATTGTCCTAACGTATGCGCGTAGCGCTATATCTCGATGGCATTGGTCAAGCTGAATCCGAATATTTCCCAACAGTAGCCCAATTTATCTCTCATTTGGCTACCCATTTACCAGATAATATTCTGATTATTAAAGGTTTGATTACTTACTCGCCGATGAATCGTCCCTTGACAAAAGGCAGAGTTCTTTCTTTTTTTTGGCGTTTAGCAGATCGCTTACAAAGTTCTAAATCCACAGGCATTTTTGGGGCTTTAATTGCTGCCACAATTAATATTCGCAATACTTTAATTGTTACTGTTTCTGCTGACCAACGCTACGGTCCAATTTATAATCAAGGAACAGCACAAGTAATGTATAACAGTTTAATTGCTCATGGCTATCAATCTGGTAGTGGCGTACCAATTACTCTTCTAGGTTATAGTGGTGGCGGACAAATTGCTATGGGTACTGCACCTTATTTGAAACAAGCACTAGCTGCACCAATTGAAGTTATTTCTATCTCCGGGGTCTTAAGTGGCAATATTAATATCTTAGAATTGGAGCATCTTTATCATCTGGTTGGCGAAAAAGATTTAGTTGAAAAGGAAGGAGCAATCTTTTTTCCACGACGCTGGCGGCTCTTTTTTTTATCCTATTGGAATAAAGCAAAACAACAAGGGAAAATTAGTTTTATTTCTTTAGGTGCTGTGGGTCATAATGGTGCTGGCGGTCCTTTCGATCCGAATCAATTTCTTCGTGATGGTCGCACTCATTTGCAGCAAACTGTGGAATTGGTTGCAGATATTATTCGAGGGCTACCTACTCGAAAAAAAAATACCGCCGTTAAAAAAAACGACAGTATTTCCAAAAAAAGGTGAATGTATATACTTAAATTTACCAAAGTGCGCGGATCGCCGGTTGAACTTGTTGGCGTTCCTCCCTTACTTCTCGCACTTGTTCAACTTCTTCTCGAACTTCAACTTGTTCTCGGACTTCAGGAACAGTTGTTCTTTGTCTGACTCGGGTTTCTTCTTCAATTACTACTCGTTGGCGAACTGTACCTGTTTGCTGTTGTGTCTCAACTCTAGTTTCTGCCGCACGAGTACGCATTCTCGCTTCTAGGGCTGCACTACTCGACTCGGAAACTCGCACCGCCGAACGTCCTGCGAGAGTTACTTCTTGGGCTGCATAAACCATCTCCCCGTCTTCTTCCATCCCTCGGACGCTAAAGGCTACATCCATTTCTCGTCTTAATCCTAGCTCGATCTGATCGAGTTTGGAAATTCTGATATCTTTTAGGTCGCCATCTTCGGTTCTTATCCGGACGATATTACCGACAATCTCTTCGATTTCGCCTTCAATTGTCATGGTTTCACCATTTTCCACTTGACTGATAAGCTGGTTGTCAGGGGTGGAAACATCGGGAAGAGCGATCGCTGCTTCTGTTGCTCCTAGAGAAAGGATCGCAGCTAATCCTACTTTGGCGATAATTTGACGTTTTAACATCCGTTCGCTACCTCACATCTACAATTTTTCCAGACGCAATCGCTCGTTTAAAAGATTCACGCGATCGCGTCTTATCCTTAATCTAAATTACCAGAACTAATTTTACTCGACTCTGTTGGTAATTTAACTTCGGATTGATATAGCATAATCTATAAAAGTCAATAGTTTATTTTTAGCTTGAGCTTTGACTGCGAACATCTACCTTAAGAGAGGAGTCTAAAATCTTAGTTGAAGCTAAAAATTTCCTGAGAACTTAAAAACGATCGAAATGGTAACAGATAAAGGCAAGTTTAAGAATTTTCTGCGGCTTTGTTGTCATGCAGCTATACCGTTAATTTTTTTCCCACCGCAGGTAGAAGCATCAGCCATAAATTCTAACGGCGATCTTGCTACCAACAATATCCTACCTGCAATCCAAATACCAGAGACAAACATACCCGAATTACCACCTCTAGGTGAAGCGGATGAATATCTTCCTCGAGAAGAAAATTTTTCTGAACCTGTTTCTGTTGTTACTCGTTTAGTCATTAAATTAGGATCGCGTCGTGTTTATGTTTATCAAGGTAAAAATGAACTTGTCAGCTATCCAATCGCGATCGGTAGGGCTGGCTGGGAAACTCCTACAGGTAGTTTTCAAGTAATGCAAAAAATGCGCGATCCGGTTTGGGAACATCCTTTAACAGGTGAGTTAGTTCCTCCCGGACCAAATAATCCTTTAGGCGATCGCTGGATCGGTTTTTGGACAGATGGAACTAATTATATTGGCTTTCATGGTACTCCTGACGAACAACTCGTCGGACAAGCAGTTTCTCACGGCTGCATCCGTATGTTTAACCAAGATGTTCGGGCTTTATTTGAAAAGGTAACTGTCGGAACTCCGGTTATTGTCGAACCTTAATTTAGTTACCAATTATCTGCTTTTATTAGTCATCAGTTCCTCATCCCAAATTTTAATTTCCCATGACTAAACCTATTGAAATTACAGTTAAACTTTTTGCTGTTTACCAGGAAGTTTATAAGGTTCCAGAATTGAACTTACAATTTCCTCCTCAAACACCAGTTTCTACTGTTTTAGATCGTTTGCTATCCGAACATCCCGAACTCGAAAAATGGCGCGATCTAACTCGTTTTGGCATTAATTTACAATTTGTTGAACCAGATCGACTTTTACAAGAGGGGGATGAAGTTGTTTTGATTCCTCCGGTTAGCGGTGGCTGATTTTCACGTAGCCGCATTTAATTGTAGAGACGTTGCATTTTAGTCTCTACATCAGTTAAGAGTATCTCGTCTCCCAGTCCCCAATCCCCAATCCCCAGTCCCCAATCCCCAGTCCTCAACTAATCCCGACAAAAAAAGTCGGGTATGATTGACTGGCTTTTTTGTCTGTGTTACTATCAGGCGACGAGAGATGGAAAAAGAGAGAAAACTAAGATGACCCAGGCAATTGAAACCAAGAAAATCAAGACTACAGCCAACTTCGACAAGTTAATCTGTAAAGAATGCGGCGCAGAATACGAACCAAAGGCATTGCACGTCTGTGAGTTTTGTTTTGGTCCGTTGGAAGTAAGCTATAACTATGATGCGATTCGCACTCAGGTTTCTCGCGAAAGTATTGCTAAAGGACCAAATTCGATTTGGCGCTATCGCGATTTCTTACCTGTAGCCAGCGATAATTTCATCGATGTCGGTACGGGAATGACACCATTGGTGAAGTCGAACCGCTTGGCAAGACGCTTGGGGCTAAAAAATCTTTATATTAAAAATGATGCCGTAAATATGCCTACCCTGAGCTTTAAAGATCGGGTGGTATCCGTGGCTTTGAGTCGCGCTAGAGAATTAGGTTTTTCGACAGTTTCCTGCGCTAGTACGGGTAACTTAGCTAATTCTACCGCCGCGATCGCCGCTCACGCAGGTCTAGAATGTTGCGTGTTTATTCCTGCTGACTTGGAAGCTGGCAAAGTTCTCGGTACGCTAATTTATAATCCTACAGTTATGGCAGTTAAAGGCAACTACGACCAAGTTAATCGCCTTTGCTGTGAAGTCGCCAATACACATGGTTGGGGATTTGTCAACATTAATTTACGTCCTTATTATTCCGAAGGATCGAAAACATTAGGCTTTGAAGTCGCCGAACAACTCGGTTGGAAACTACCCGATCGCGTCGTCGTTCCCATCGCTTCAGGATCGCAATACACGAAAATATATAAAGGCTTCCAAGAACTAATTAAAGTTGGTTTAGTCGAAGACAAAGAAGTTCGTTTCAGTGGCGCACAAGCAGAAGGTTGTTCCCCCGTCGCCCAAGCATACCAAGAAGAAAGAGACTTCGTCACCCCAGTTAAGCCGAATACGATCGCCAAATCAATCGCGATCGGCAACCCAGCCGACGGTGTTTACGCCTTAGAAATAGCCAGAAAAACAAACGGTCAAATTGAATCCGTCACCGATGCCGAAATCGTCGAAGGAATGAAACTTTTAGCCGAAACCGAAGGTATTTTCACCGAAACCGCAGGGGGAACCACGATCGCCGTGCTGAAAAAACTTGCCGAAGCAGGTAAAATCGATCCCGACGAAACCACCGTTGCTTACATCACCGGAAACGGACTGAAAACCCAAGAAGCAGTCCAAGGTTACATCGGCGAACCCCTGACAATCGATGCTCAATTAGATAGCTTCGAGCGAGCTTGGGAACGGGCGCAAACCCTCGAACGCCTAGAATGGCAACAAGTGTTAATCTAGTAAATTGTTTGCTTGACAACTTCAAAAACTATAATCTTTTAATTCACGAAGAGAGCGATCGTCTATGGCTGTTAAAGTATTAATTCCCACCGCGTTGCAAAAATTCACCGAAAATCAAGCAGTAATCGAAGCTACAGGTACTAATGTAGCCGAATTACTCGACGCTTTAGAAACAAGTTGTCCCGGTTTCAAAGGACGACTGCGCGACGAAAGCGGACAACCGCGCCGCTTTTTGAACTTATACGTCAATAGTGAAGATATTCGCTTTCTCGACGGAACCAAAACCCAACTTAATGACGGCGACGAAGTTAGCATCGTTCCTGCGGTAGCTGGTGGTTGAAAAGGAAAAGTAGGGTGGGCAACAGCCCACTCTGCTTAACTTTGGGTAAAATAGGATATTCTAGTTGCACTCTAGAAGTGTCAAGCGTCGCAAATCAATCAATTGAATTACTTGAAAGTAATATTTCTCAACGGCTAAAACAACGCAACTACAAACCTATCGTTATTAAAAATGGCAGAAGAGAACAACCAGAACCAAGAAAAAGAGCAAAATAATCAACAGCAAGCTGACGAAAAAACAGCGAAAGCTCAAGCTGCTAAAGAAAAGAAAGCTGCTGCTGCGAAAGCGAAAGCGAAAGCGAAAAAAGAAAAGCCTCCTGCACCAGAAGATAAACCTTTTCCTCAGTTTATCGAAGAAGAGTATAAACCCGCCCTGAAAGAGGCACTTGCTCAACAAGGTATCGAAGATATCGAACTAACTTTTACTAAAGATAAACTGCCGATTGTCGGAGCTGGTAACGATGAATGCTGGCAAGTTATTGGCAATTGGCAAAATGGAAAACGACAGTTTAATGTTTATTTCCTGGAAGAAGATATCAAAGGACAAAAAGCATTTTCTTGGGCGGTTAACGGTCGTAAACCCAGCACAATCGAATCGTTTATGATTGACGAACGTCGGATAAATTTAGACTTGTTAGTTTTTTATACTTTGCAACGCTTAAACGGTCAAAAGTGGCTCGTAAGAAATTAATTTTTGCTCCATCGGGGACAAGTTTTTCAGTTACCAGTTATCACGTAGCCGCATTTACCAGTTGATACTTTAATTCTTCCTTGTCTTCCCCCTCTTCCCCATCCCCAATCCCCAATCCCCAATCCCCAATCACAGTTCTAAAAAGTTATAAATCACTACGCCATTAAGCGGATGATTTTCTATCCCAACATAACCCTTTGTGACCATTTCATTTAAAGCTGCTTCTACTTGTTCAAAGCTAACTTCGGTATCGATAACTGCTTGCGTAACAGAAATTTTACCTCCGCGTACTTGAGCAGCTTTTGCCAACTCGATCATTAGTTGTTCTTTCGGTATATCCTGTTGAATAGGAGATTGTACTGGTGGTTGGTATTGATTGGTTGGTGAATATAGACTCGCACTGACCGCTTGATTGTATAAAGGTACGCCATTAGGTGCTAAACCCAGTCGGTTTCTGATTTTTAGGTTGTGTTCGTTGACCATGTTGGGAATCAAGACAAAATCAATAAATTGTCCGACTCCAAATAAACCCCAAGTACACATCCACAAAAATCCGGAGGCAAGTTTTTTGTTATATAAGCGGTGGAGTCCTCCGAGTCCAAAAAACCAACCTAGCCAAAATAAATAGCTGGTGCCAATATCGTTCATTTGTCGCTTTGATAGTAGAGAAAACTTCACTGTTGTCGGTTGCTACTCTTTAACCTTAGCTTGTTTCTCTGAAAGTTGAACTAATCGCTTAATGTTACAGAATTTTACTAAAGCGTTGTAACTCTTAACGAAAACAGGTTTAATTACTACTTTAGAGATTGGTAGACTTAAACCGAGCCGAGGAATAAGCAACGAGGAGATTGGCTAAAGCAAATTGGTCGCGCCAAATCGCCAGCACGAAGATAAAAAACCAGAAGGAAGCAAAAAGATATGGTAAATACGCTTAAAAAACCAGATTTTGAAGAAATTCGACCGGGGATTAAAGCCCCAACTAAGGATACATTACTGACACCGAGGTTTTATACGACTGATTTCGATGAGATGGCGAAGATGGATATCTCGCCGAATGAAGATGAGTTGATGGCGATTTTAGAAGAGTTTCGCGCTGATTATAATCGCTATCATTTTGTCCGGGATGAGGAGTTTAATCAATCTTGGGATTGTATTGATGGCGAAACTCGTCGCTTGTTTATTGAGTTTTTGGAGCGTTCTTGTACGGCGGAGTTTTCTGGTTTTCTACTGTATAAGGAGTTGGGACGGCGGTTGAAGGAGAAAAATCCTCCTTTGGCTGAGTGTTTTACGCTGATGTCGCGAGATGAAGCGCGTCACGCTGGTTTTTTGAATAAAGCGATGGCAGATTTCGATCTGTCGTTGGATTTGGGATTTTTAACCAAAAATAAGAAATATACCTTTTTTAAGCCGAAGTTTATCTTTTACGCTACTTATCTGTCGGAGAAGATTGGTTATTGGCGTTATATCACGATTTATCGCCATTTGGAAAAGCATCCAGAAGACCGCGTTTATCCGATTTTCCGCTTCTTTGAAAATTGGTGTCAGGATGAAAATCGCCACGGTGACTTTTTTGATGCGATTATGCGATCGCAGCCGGAAATTTTACGGGATTGGAAAGCGAAGTTGTGGTGTCGTTTCTTCTTGCTGTCGGTGTTCGTGACGATGTATCTTAACGATATTCAGCGTTATGGGTTCTATGCGGCAATTGGTTTGGATGCTCGTAGCTACGATAAGGAAGTGATTGAGAAGACAAATGATACCGCAGGACGAGTTTTCCCGGTGATTTTGGATGTGCATAATCCGGAATTTTACGATCGCCTGGAAGTTTGTGTCAAAAATAACGAGCAGCTACGCGCGATCGCTGATTCTCAAACACCGAAATTCTGGCAGTTGTTCCGTAAGTTACCTTACTACGTCTCAAATGGCTGGCAATTCTTGCGTTTGTATTTGATGAAGCCGATTGATGCTACTGCTACTCACGGTGTCGTACGGTGACATCCTCTTCGTATTGACATTCAGGACAAGAATGTACTCTATCTGAGTGTTCTTTCCTCACCGTGATTCCACAGTTAGGACAAGTTTGAGAAGTTCCTTTGTGGTTTACTTCTCCCACAAATACCCCTCTCCTGTTAAATTTTTTCACGTCTGGGCTTGAGTGGTTTAAAGTAAAAGCGGTTCTGTTTTTGACGGAACCGTTTTTTGTGCTTGACTTTTTAGCAGATTCGTGGTAATGAAAAAAGTTACCCTCAATGAGATGGATGAAAAGATAGTCGCAGTTGTCGGTATGGGTATGGTAACAGCCTTGGGGAACAACATCTCTCACACTTGGCAACGGTTACTGCTTGGGGAAACAGGTATTAGTTTGCAGCAGCCTTTCCCAGAGTTACCCAAGCTACCTTTAGCGACAGTTACGCCTCGTCCAACATCGCCTCTGGTATTGTTAGAACAGGCGCTAGAGATGGCTTTAGCTGATGCAGGTTACAAAACCCCCTTAGAAAATTGCGGTGTTGTAATTGGCTCAAGTCGCTCTCAGCAAGGACTTTGGGAAAAATGGGCGGCGGGAAATTATTTAGAAAGAGAATTTCCTTGGTTGTCAAGCTTACCTCAGATGTTAGCCATAGAAGTAGCAAAGAAATTAGGGGTAACAGGATTAGTTAGTAGTCCAAATGCAGCTTGTGCCACAAGTCACTGGGCGATCGCTCAAGCTGTAGAATGGTTACAAACCCAAAAATGTCAGCGAGTCATTCTTGGTGCGGTTGAGTCTTGTATTTCCCCTTTAAATATTGCAGGTTTCGCTAAACTCGGCGCATTAGCAAAAACCAAAGCATCTCCTTTCGACAAACAACGAGAAGGGATGGTATTAGGAGAAGGTGCGGCGGTATTAGTTTTAGAATTGCAACCAATAGCTCATTTTCGCCAAAGCAAAACTTATGGGCGTATTTTAGGCTTCGGTTTGAGTAACGACGCTTATCATCGTACCGCCTTAGACCCAGATTACCAAACTGCCGCCACAGCAATTAAAAATTGTTTGCAGCGTAGTCAGATAGCCACCGAGCAAGTAAGCTTTATTCATACTCACGGCACAGGTACTCGACTCAACGACCAGAGAGAAGCTAACTTAATTAAAGCAGTGTTTCCTAACCACACCTTTATTATCTCAACCAAAGGAGCAACTGGTCATACCCTCGGCGCTTCCGGGATGCTTGGTACAGTTTTCTCATTATTAACTTTACAACAACAAATCTTACCTCCTTGTGTTGGCTTGGAAAAACCAGAGTATAATTTAAACTTTGTGCGAGAAGCCCAAACTGCATCCCTAGAAACAGCACTTTGTTTAAGTTTTGGTTTTGGCGGACAAAATGCAGTTATAGCTTTCGGAAATTAAAAGTTAAACTATTTTTTATGCGCTTAATTAATTTTACTTGTAATTTATTAGTATTTGGGCTAACTGCAACCATCGCTGCTCCCGCTTTGAGTCAAACCCCAGCCGAACAACTAGAATTAGACCCAGAAATAATCGAAAATAGTCCCGTTTTACAGCGTTGGCTAGAAGAAGTTCCCAACGTTTTAGAAGATATTGAAAACGACCCCAGTTTTCGCACCAGAGTCCGTTTTGGTTACTCTCAATTTCCTTCAACTGACGAAGCAGGAGGATTTATTGTTGGTGTCGAAGATATATTTCTTGGTCGCACTAATTTTACACTCAGTGGCGATTATCAAGCTAGTTTCAACGGTGAAAGAGAAAGTTATGGCGCCGATTTAAATTATTATCTCCTTCCCTTGGGTAGTTATGTCAATCTTGCACCAGTCGCTGGTTATCGCTACATCGAAAGCGAAAATTATTCCACAGATGGTGTTAATCTTGGCGCAAAATTACAGTTAGCTTTATCTCGTACTGGTGCAGCAGACATTGTTTTCAATCAAACTTTTATTTCTCCCGGAAGCAGAGACGAAGTAGGTATAACATCCATTTCAGTTAGCTATGCTGTAACTCGCAATTTGCGGCTATCTGCCGATCTTGAAAAACACAATTCTCGTGAAGAAAAAGATAGTCGAGTCGGTATTGTTTTTGAGTGGATGCCTTGAGGAGAAAGTCTTGCTTAGCTTATTGGAATTAGCCTCGACAATAACTTGAATTAAGGACGTCGTTCTGTTCTGTTTAGTTCTTAGTCTTTTGAGCAGAAGGGCAATGACACTGTATTGAAGAAAACATCAAGGGCATATAGCAGCGAACAGTAAACGATAGCAAGGTTTTCCGAAAATGAGGATCTCAACAGCCAACTCGTTCTCTGCTATAGCAAGAGCTTACCGCTACTTAGCATTTCATCAAGATTATCATTATTAATCAGTTTCCTGATACAAGGGTTGATTGTCCACTACCAGTCTTGCTTTCAACCCGCTTGTCACCCCCCTTTCAAGGAAACTCCCAATTTTCACCTCATTGTAAATATTTATGAAGATTTCGGAAACTTGGCATAAAACTCAATGCTTTTTTCCGAAACCTAATTGTCAAGGGTCATCACACTAGGAGGAAAACACTTACCACCAAAAGCCTTTATTTCTAGTTAATAAACCCTAGCTTTAAATAGCTATATAAATTTTTTAATAAGAACGTCTTTTGAATAGCAAGCTATTTGTTTATTCGCTCGACGAACAACTTTTTCTTGTTAAAAAATAGCCAAATAATCTTTATTGAATCTTTAAAAAAACACCCAGAAAAAGCGATTAAAATTACAGATAAAGCAAATAACTTCAGTATAAACATGGAAGAACCGCAGCACTTTCTCCAGGAATCTACCAATTATCTAGGAAATAACTTAGATAACACCTTATTAAGCAATAGCTTTCCGCACCAGCCTTTAGAACCAAATAGCAATAGCATTGGTTCTACCGAAACTTATTCCCTAAGCGAACACAATTTAGAATCTCTGCAAGTAGAAGATAACTCTACAAACCCACTTTTTCCCCAAAAACAGATAGAAATTTACTCACCAACAAATGAAATTTACCGTAACGACTACTTACTTGGTAATAGCGAAGGAGTAAATACCAAAACTATTACCAACGGTTTAAAAGCAGAATATTACAATAATATCGATTTCACCGATCCTGTCCTAACTCGCATCGATGAAACAGTTAACTTTAATTGGAGAAAAAAATCACCAGATCGAGCAATAGAATCTGATACTTTTAGCGTGCGTTGGACAGGACAAATCGAAGCCCCAACAACCGAAAATTATACTTTTTATCTCACTTCAGATGATGGCGTAAGATTGTGGATAAACGATCGATTAATTATTAACAATTGGACAGACCATGCACCAACAGAAAACTCAGGGAGCATCCAGCTTGAAGCTGGAGAAAAATACGACATTCGACTAGATTACTATGAAAATCAAGGCGGTGCAGTTAATAGGCTATCATGGTCAAGCCCTTCAACCGAGAAAGAAATTATTCCCACAGAAAGACTCTTTTCTAGTTTAGCAGAACCAATAGCGCCAGGAGAAGGTGCTGGCTTAATAGCCGAATACTTTGATAACTCAAACTTCAGCAATCCTGTCCTTACCAGAACAGACGAAACAATTGACTTTAACTGGAAATATGGTTCTCCCGATGACAAGATTAAAACCGATACTTTTAGCGTACGCTGGAAAGGAAAAATCCAACCACGCTACGACGAAACTTATACTTTTTATACCAACTCAGACGACGGTGTGAGACTGTGGGTAAATGGAGAATTACTTATCGATAATTGGACAGTTCACCCAACCACAGAAGACCATAGTAAAATCACCTTAGAAGCTGGAAAATTATACGACCTTAAACTTGAATATTACGAACATCAAGGCGGCTCAAATATTCAACTATTGTGGTCGAGTGCATCACAAATCAAAGAAATTATTCCTACCTCTCAGCTTTATCCAATCGTACCAGAACCACCAGAACGAGGTAAAGGAACAGGTTTACAAGCCGAATATTTTGACAACTCAGATTTTACTGATTTAGCATTAACTCGGATCGATCCCACAGTAGATTTTGACTGGGGTTTGGACTCTCCAGATGAAACTATCGAACGCCAAACTTATAGCGTGCGTTGGACAGGAAAAGTACAACCACTTTATAGCGACTACTATACATTTTCCACCTTCGCTGATGATGGAGTCCGTTTGACAGTAAATGGTGAATTATTAATTAATGATTGGACAATTCATCCTACCCAAGAAAACAATGGTGAGATTTGGTTAGAAGCAGGAAGATTGTACGATCTAGAGTTAGAATACTATGAAAATTGGGGACGATCCGACGTTCAGCTTTTATGGTCGAGTGAACTGCAAGATCGAGAGATAATTCCCACATCTCAACTGTATCCAGTGGGACCAGGATCGTTATCAGATTCATTGCTTTTACTAGCTTATGAAATTTATAATCCCCAGGAAGAAGTAGAATTTTTTGCGAAAATTTTCGATACTGATGGTGTCAGCGATCTAGCAGCAGTAGACTTGTGGTTGCAAAAAGATTTTACTGAGTGGATTGAATTAGAAGACGTTACTGAATTTAGTCCTGATAGTAATAATCCAAATGCAACTAGATTTACTTACGATCTACCAGAATTAGAACCAGGACGCTATCAGTTATTTGCAACCGTTTACAACCAAGCAAATCAACCCCAAGAAACTTTAATTGAGACTTTCACAGTTCTCTCACTTCCAGAAGAAGTAGAATTAAGCGATCGCGTCAAAGTAGCCATCGAAAGATCCGCTAACTTAGATAACTACGACCCCGAAGCATTAGCAGCAACTACAGAATGGGTAGTTAGCGTCCAATCTGGACTATCTGCAACCGAATTAGCTACTAGTTTCTCAGCCTCGAATTTAGGTGAAACCGGACATATTCCTAATACCTACATTTGGGAATTTCCTTCAGATATCGATCCTTTTGCAATAGCTGATAAATTAGCTTCAGTAGCAGGGGTAGAATTTGCTTACCCTTTAGTTGAATTCCCTGTCAATTGGAATGCACCAATGAATGAACCATACGTCGCTAATCAAAGACAGTGGCATTTATATAATGCTAAAGTTACTGATGCGTGGCAAAATCATCAAGTAACAGGTAAAGATGTAATTATTGGTGTTGTTGATGATGGTTTCGGAATCGAAGATCCACAGCAAAACCTATACAACCATTGGGATTTCGATAACTATCGACCGGATTTGAGTTATGATTTTGACGAGGAAGATGAGTATCCTTCACCAATTCTGAAGAATACCATTAACTTCAAAAATGTAGCAGATTCCCTTTTAGATATTGAGTCAAATATTTTGGATTTTTCTCCAAGCTTTTTGTCCGGGTTTATTCAAGATTTAACTCTGAATATAGATATTCAGCATAATGCAGTAGGAGACTTAGAATTTTATCTCGTAAGTCCACTTTTACAAGGAGAAATAAACCCGAAAGAGTTTCAAGTGAGAAATATAGGTAATGAGCAATTATCTCTACAAATCAACGAATTTAATGGTCGGAAAGCAGACGGGATTTGGCAGTTAAAAGTTATAGATAATCAACCGGGAGACGATCGCTCGGGAATTATTGAACATTTATCCCTGGATTTTACTACTATCAATTTACACGGTACAGCCGTTGCGGGAGTAGCCGCAGCTAATGGAAATAATAATCGAGGTGGAAGTGGAGTTGCTCCAGATGCACAATTTGCTGGTATCCGAATGGGTGCTGACGGAGTTTCAGAAATTGAAATTACTAATGCTCTTAAACACCACAATCAGGAAATTGATATTTACAACAATAGTTGGGGATTAGGATTTTTTGATATTTTGCCCGGTACTGAATTTATCTTCGATCGAGTGATAGATATTGGGAGAAATGGACTAGGTAATATCTATGTGTTTGCGGGAGGAAATGGAGGTAATCTAGACGGTTTAGAAAATCGTGGTAATGTTAACTATAACAGTCATGCCAACTCTCGTCACACGATCGCTGTTGCCGCGATCGACCGTCAAGGTCGTCAAGCTGTTTATAGCGAAAGAGGAGCGCCACTCTTAGTTTCTGCTTATTCTCAAGGAAAAAAAGGCGACATCGGTATTACCACAACTCACTTAAATCAAGAAGGTTATACTGACGATTTTGGAGGTACTTCCGCATCTGCACCCCAGGTTTCGGGTATAGTTGCACTGATGTTGTCAGCTAATCCCCAACTGAGTTGGCGAGATGTGCAGCATATATTGGTAGAAACTGCACAGAAAAACGATCCACAAGACGAAGAATGGCAGCAAAATGGAGCCGGACGCTGGATCAATCATAAATATGGTTTTGGTGCAGTGGATGCAGCCGCCGCAGTGGAATTAGCCCAAAATTGGCAACCTATTCGTCAGGAAGTTTCGATTAATGAATATATGCCAGTAGGTGAACACATACCCGCCGCTCCCGAAAATGAGGAGGATAATCTTCAGCCAATAACTTCAACAATTGAGATTGAAAACTCAGAAGAAAATTTGATGGTTGAATGGGTAGAAGTTGTTTTTAATAGCAATCATCGCTATTTAGGTGAGTTAGAAATTGTCCTCGAACATACTTACACTAACTCGGAGGGAGAAACGATAACTACCGAATCTATTTTGGCTGAACCACACTTAAATAACGAAAAATATGGAGGAGACAAGCATAACGAATATCTTTGGACATTCACTTCTGCGCGTCACTGGGGCGAATCTTCCGAAGGCGAATGGTCGTTGCGAGTAACGGATACTATTTATCGTAATGATACTGAAAATAGAGATCATGCTCGCCGAAAATTTAATTATTGGACTGATTGGAAGCTGAATATTTACGGTACGACAGAAAACACTCCTCCAGAAATAGATTCTATTGCGACAATGGCTGTTGCTACTGAAAATGAACCTTTTACCATTACTTACGCTGATTTATTAGCTGCTTCTGATGCTACTGATGCAGATGGAGATGCGATTGTTTTCCAAATAGAAGAGACAATTTCTGGTACTTTGCTCAAAAATGGTAATCCGGTTGACGCTGGAGAAACTACTCTAGCTGAAGGTGAAGAAATTGTGTGGATACCTGATACGGCTGGAGACGCAATTGAAGCTTTCACCGTTAAAGCTTTTGATGGAATTAATTACTCGCTCGATACAGCTACTACCTTTATCGAGACAATTTCCAAATCAAATATTTGGAATTATACGATCGATCCTACCTACGATAGTATTGCTGGTGATGGCAACGGTAATCTTGATGTTGGTGAGACAATTTATGAAATTTACGGGATGGGAATGAGTGAAGATGAGGATAGTGTTTGGGTAGCGATTAATACTAATTTGCCAATTACGGGAAGAGAAACCGGACCCATACTTAATGATTTTACAATTAGCAATGGTAATATCGGTTGGGGCGATTTATTCTTTGATTTCTCTGGGTTAGGAGATTTCCAACAAGCTAACGGTGAATTATTTGGAATTCGCTTTGCTGGTACTAATGATTCTCAAGTAGGTAGTACCGGAGTTTATAGTAACGTTACAGCAGTTAGTGTGGTTCCCGATAACGCAGGTTGGTCAAATTTCTGGAATCATAATGCTAAAGTTCAAGAAGTCACTGAACAACCAGCAATGCACGGGGAATTAGCTTGGAATGATGATTATTATCGTGCTTTTAGTAGCGAACAAGGTTCTTGGGATCGACCAGAAAGTTTAGTTCCTAATATAATTCAATCCGGAACAAAAATAGGCGATATTGAGTTGTTAGACTCTTTCCAATTAACCGAAGCTGGTTTCAATTTGAGTCAATTACCAGCAACAGGTAATCTTACATTTGGCTTTAAGTTTGACAAATCTTTGTTACCTGGAGGCGAATTTATTGCAACCTTAATTAGTGAATGTAATAATGACGCGATCGCATTCCAGGGAGAAATGAGTATTCCTACTAATCGCTGGAATGCTAGTTTCCTCAACATCGATGATAATCTTCAAGATCCTCTCACCTATGACTTTAGCAACCCAGTTGCAACTCTCGATCTTGGAGAACAAGGAGAAAATGGCAAAATTGAGCTTGTTAACGACTGGGGGATAGCTAGTCCCGATCCTGCGGTTCAAAATGATTATTTTGCGATGGATGCTTGGACTCGCACCAATTTTGAGGCTGACAAACTCTACAAAATTACGACTAAATCCGATGACGGTACGTGGTTTAGGTTACAGAATACCGAGACAGGGGAATGGATTGATAATTTAGTCGATGGTAACGATGGTGGAGATTGGATTCCAGAGAAATTTGGCGATCGCACAATTCTCTTCAAGGTTCCTGAATCTGGTGAGTACGATTTCCACCTTCTCTATCACGAACAAGCTGGTAATGCGAAAGTCGATTTCAATCTCGAAGAAGTAACTTTCTTCACCGAACCAGTTGAAGAAAGGGAAGAATGGACAGCTAACTTTTTCTGGTTCGATCGTCAGTTAGGAAATACACCCCCAGCAGATTTTCAAGCAACTTTAGGAGGAATAACTGATGAAATTGGCGTAGTAAATCTGGGTGCTAATACTCGTAGTGATTCTTACGAAGGCATTTATTTCGATTGGCAAACCAATTCTCCTAACAACGATTTGCGTCTCCCAGATAACAACTTTATTATTGATGCTTCAACTGATGCTTATTTCCAAGCTGGAAGAATCTATAAAACTCAGGTACAAGGTGATGATGGTTTCCAATTACTTGCTCAAAATCAAGATAGCAAGGAATGGGTTTATATTACTCCGGAAAAACAATGGCAACAAGCTTATGGAGATGCGGAATTTATTCAGTTTACTGTACCGGAAAGTGGCTGGTATGATTTCCACTTCTACTATTACGAAGAACGGGGTAATGCTATCTTTGACTTAGCTTGGAAACCAGAAGACTTTAGTGGGAATGTAATTGCTACCGATGGCGCTAATGTACGTCCCGATCCTAGCACTGAAAACCCACCAGTTGCTACCTTAAATTATGGCACAAGTTTATCTTTCGATAATTTGATAGAAGGTGAGTTTGTTGACTATACCGGAGATCCACAAATAGGAATAGCAAGCTCAATTTGGTATCGTATTGAAGGAACAGATAACTGGATTTCATCAACACTTATTGGCGAAACTTCCAGACAACCAAGTGGAGTTGTAACTGCAACTGTTAATCGAGTAAAAAGCATAGATGACTTTGATGGTGGAAGTAATCTTCCTGATTTCTTTTCCGAACTAACTATTAATGGCGATCTTTGGACAAGTCTTGTGGAAAGAAACGAAGACGATATTAGTCTTAATTGGCAGTCGGAGCAAGAGGTAGCCAAGATAACTGACAATAAAGTTCCAATTACAATTAAAATCAAGGAGGAAGATGTGATTGATATAGGTATTGAGGAATTTACTATCAATACAGATGTTGATATTAACCCGGCTTCTGGTATTAAGGAGATTAACCTCAACTTAGACTTATTAACGGGTGAAATTAGCGGTTCTGGAATTAACGCGATCGCCGGAGAACAAATTCATCTTATCGGTGCGGGGGATAGCGATCGCGCTGAGATTTGGTTCACTATCGACTGGAAACCTAACTTTAGTTGAGGTTAGCGATCGAGAAAAGATTTCGCACTTAAAGTTAAAGTGGCAGTTTGATTAAATCCTCAGATAGGCGCACGATATGGTAAGACAATTACAATCTCAAACTTCAACAAAAGTCATCTATCCCGATAGTGACGGTCAACCAATGGCAGATAATACTGTTAAATTTCGCTGGATTGTCATTATCAAAGAAAACCTTGAATTACTGTTTGCTGACGATCCGAATGTTTTTATTGCTGGAGATTTGTTGTGGTATCCCGTAGAAGGAGACAACACAATTCGCAAAGCGCCAGATGTCATGGTAGTTTTTGGTAGACCAAAAATAGACCGAGGTTCTTACCAACAGTGGTTAGAAAATAATCTTGCTCCGCAAGTAGTGTTTGAAATTCTTTCTCCTAGTAATAGGTTGACCGAAATGGCGCAAAAACTAGAATTTTATGACCGCTACGGGGTCGAAGAATACTATCTCTACGATCCCGAAAAAGTAGACTTAAGCGTTTGGCTGCGTCAGCGCGATCGCCTCAGTACAATTTCGTCTCCGGCTGGTTGGACGAGTCCCAGATTGGGAATTCGCTTTGAACTCACCGCAGACGAACTAGAGATTTTTACTCCTACCGGAGAGCGATTTCTCAGCTACGTGCAACTAGCGCAGTTAAGGAAACAAGCCGAACAGCGAGCCGAACAAGCCGAATCGCGCATAAGAAAGCTAGAAGCACGGTTACGGGAATTAGGAGTCGATCCGGAACGGTAGTGAATTTCTGCCCAAAATTAAGTTTTGTAACAAATAAGACTTTCACGCATAAAAATAGCTTTTCTGCACAAGAGATCTAAATAGTAACCCAGGAGATTGCAAAATGGTTAGTTGGTCTATCGAAGAATCGGATTATCAAGGTACGACAGGTTGGAGTTTTGATACTTCTAGCAGTGGATATCTGCAAATTCAGCCGAATGGTGGTGGCTCTGAACCTACTGCTGTACCTTTTCTCTGGTGGAATGCTAGAAGAAGTAATTATGTCCACGGATTCAACTGGTGGGAAGATTACGACTTTGGTACAGTCCAGAATTCCACGAATTCTTTACTAGAAAATTCACGTTTTATCAAGTTTGAATCTGATGAAGTTCCTGATGAAATCTACTATTTAGTTCTACCCGATCTCGATACCGATTTCTTTATTAATTTGGCTAGTGAATCGCTCGATATAGACAGCTACGATCCTAGTTACGAAAGCGGATTTTTTGATAATATTCTTAGCCGCGAGTATAGCTTAAATGTCGAATACTCACAACCACAACTAGAAATTACCGATTTCTGTCAAACTATTCAATGTCAGGTAACACCCTTACCTCCCGATCCGACTAATACTACTGTTCCCGAACCTAGTTCTACTTTTAGTATCTTAGGATTAGCGGCTATCTTCTTCGTAATAATTATCAAGCGCAGTTTATTACCAAAGCGGAGTAAAATCTTTTCTAGTCAGCGATAACAATCAACACTAGAAAGTTCGGGAGAGTATAATCATGAAATGGATAAATAAGAAGTGCTTTTTGTTACCATTTGCTTTATTTTTACTTCCAGAAGTAGTAACAGCGCAAATTGTTCCAGATAATACTCTCCCAAATAATTCAATTGTCACTCCCAATGGTAACACAATTACGATTGACGGCGGGACAGAATTAAATAGTAATTTATTTCACAGTTTTACTCAATTCTCGCTGCCCACTAATGTCGAAACTTTCTTCAATAATTCGCCACAAATTAGCAATATTTTCAGTCGAATAACAGGTGCATCAATTTCTGAAATTGACGGAATTATATCTGCTAATGGCACAGCAAATCTCTTTTTAATCAACCCCAATGGAATTATATTCGGTCCCAATGCTCAACTTAATTTAGGTGGTTCTTTCTTGGCTACAACTGCTGAAAGTGTCGTTTTTGCTGATGGAACAGAATTTAGCGCGACTAATCCTAATAGTTCGGTTCAACTAACAATTAGTGTCCCAATTGGACTACAATTTGGACAAACACCAGGTAATATTGTTAATCAATCTCAAGCTACTTTATTAATACCACAACCACCCAGTCCTATTCCACAATCGCCCATAGAAAGACCCGTCGGTTTGCAAGTTGCTCCGGAAAAAACTTTAGCACTAATTGGCGGTAATGTTATTATGCCAGGAGGTATTCTAACTGCTTTTGGTGGCGATACTGCACTGGGAGGACGAGTAGAAATTGGTAGTGTTAATAATGAAGGTTTTGTCAGTTTAACACCAGTAGTAGATGGTTGGGAATTAGGTTACGAAGCAGTAGAAACATTTGGCAATATCGATCTTTTTGCACGTAGTGTAATTTTTGCAGGTGGTGCTGGTGGCGGCAATATTAGTTTGCATGGTGGAAATATTAATGTTAGCCAAGGTTCCCGACTAATTTTAAATACTTTAGGGGATATTAACGGTGGCGATATTATCGTTAATGCTACTGACTCAGTACAACTAATAGGCGGCGATCCTAATCGACTGACAGGTTTGAGTATGGAAACTCGCGGCACAGGTGCAAGCGGGAATTTAACCATAAATACCACAAGATTGATAATGGAAGAGGGAGCGCAAGCATCTACTGCTACTTTTAGTACAGGTAATGGTGGAAATATAATTGTTAATGCTTCTGAATTAGTTCAGCTTAGTGGTATAGAAATATCCGGTGAGCCTGGTGGCATCTTATCAGGAACAGTTGGTTTAGCAAAAGGCGGTGATATTAGCGTAAATAGCGATCGCTTAATTGTTGAAAATGAAGCTGGATTATCAACTTTAACCGATCCTAGCAGATTAGTCGATGGACAAAATATAACATTTGACTCTATTGTTGATAATTTTACAGAATATAATCAACCCGCAGGCAATTTAACAATAGAAACAAGAGAACTAATCGTCCGCGAACAAGCGCAAATCCAAACTTCTACTTTCGGTGCTGGTGATGCAGGTAATTTATTAATTCAGGCTAAAGATTTTGTAGAAGTAATTAATGGTGGGATTTTTGCTCAGGTTGAGTTTGTCGAATTAGATGGGGAACTTTTACAAGCAACAGGAGAAAGTGGAGATTTAACTGTTGAAACCTCAAGATTAAGATTATTAGAGGGAGGACAAATTACAACTTCTACTTTTGGTGTAGGAAATGCGGGAAATTTATCTATTTTTGCTACAGAATTAATTGAAGCAATAGGTGGAGAAGAAAATCCAAGCGGTTTATTTACACAAGTTAATACTGCAATATCTAAAGATGAACGCGAATTTGCTACTACCGGAAATGGAGGTAATCTCATTATCGAAACTCTGAATTTAAGAGTTTTATCAGGAGCGCAAATTTCCGTCGGTACTGATAGCATTGGTTCAGGAGGAAATGCTAATATTACAGCAGACACGGTTGAAATAACTGGATTTTTCCCTACTGTTCCAGAAGCAGATTTTAGTGCTATTACTGCGGTTACGGTAGGAGAGGGAGAGGCAGGAAATTTAACAATAAATTCTGAGCAGGTTAGGGTACAGGATGGAGGGCAAATTACAACTTCGACTCGCGGTACAGGAAATAGCGGAACTTTATTTATTAATGCAACAGAGTTTGTCGAGGTTAGCGGTATTGGGATTGCACCTAATCTTAC
This sequence comes from Oscillatoria salina IIICB1, assembly GCF_020144665.1. Lineage (NCBI taxonomy): Bacteria > Bacillati > Cyanobacteriota > Cyanophyceae > Oscillatoriales > Oscillatoriaceae > Oscillatoria > Oscillatoria salina. Next base: position 21,335 of record NZ_JAAHBQ010000038.1, read on the forward strand.
TTTACCCAGTAGGATTTCTGCTCGCACTGAAGGTGTAGGAAATGCAGGTGAAATAACTATTGATACTCCAAAACTTTTGTTAGAAAATGGAGGTGAAATTGCTGCTTCTACTACAATTCCAGAAGATACTAACTTTGAAAATACAGTCTTTGGAGATGGCGGACGTTTACTAATTAATGCTAGTAATTTTGTTGAAGTAACTGGTATTAATGAAACTTTCCCTAGCCGGATTTCTACTCGTACTACGACAAACGGCGATGCAGGCGATTTAACTATTAATAGTCCAAGGATTTCTGTAGCAGATGGAGGTGAAATTTCTGCCTTTACTACTAATGCAGGCAATGGAGGAATTTTATCTATCTTTGCAGAAGATTTGCTTGAAGTAACGGGAAGAAATAGTAGTATTTCTGCTAGTTCGGATGGTAGTGGTGATGCAGGTAATTTACTAATCAATTCCCAAAAAACAAATGTTTTTAATGGAGGAGAAATCTCGGCTTCTACTAGCAATACTGGTGATGCAGGGAGGTTATCTATTGACACTTCTCAGTTAACCGTGAATGGCTTTAATAGCAGCGTATCTACTCGGACTACAGGTGCAGGAAATGCCGGAAATGTAACTATTGATTCACTTCAGGTACAGGTGGAGTCTGGAGGTGAAATTAGTGCTACCACTTTGAGTGAGGGAAATGGCGGTAGTTTGTCGATTGATGCGGAAGATTTAGTGGAAGTAACGGGAATAAATAGTATAGTTTCTGTTAGTTCAGAAGGGAGGGGTAAGGCGGGAGAATTAACTATTAATAGTGAAATAGTTGGGGTACGAGAAGCAGGTGAGATTACTGCTTCTACTACTAATTCTGGAGATGGGGGAAATTTATTTATCAACGCGGAAGAATTGACAATTAATGGCAGAGATAGTAATATTTCTGCTAGTTCTAGTGGTAGTGGTAATGCGGGTGATTTGAGGTTATCAGGATCTCGCATTTCACTCACTAACGAAGCACAAGTGAATGTCAGTGGCGAAGGTTCCGGTGCGGCTGGTAATATATCTATTAATGCACCAAATCTTACCCTGGATAGAGGTGCGAGTCTCCGGGCTGAAACTCGCGCTGGTGAAGGTAATATTGAAATTAACTCTGACGATCTCCGTTTGCTTCGTAATAGCAGCATTATTAGTGATGCACAGGGTACGGCAATTGGCGGTAATATTACTATTACTACTCAGACTTTAACTGCAATTGAAAATAGCGATATTTCTGCAAATGCTGAAGAAAGTTTTGGCGGTCGGGTGATAATTAATGCAGAGGGAATTTTTGGGACGGAATTCCGCGAAGCACAAACTATTGCTAGCGATATTACTGCTACTTCGGAATTGGGACCTCAATTTAGCGGTATTGTCGAAATTAATACACCCGAAATCGATCCTACTTCTGGTTTAGTTGAATTAGAAGATGAAATTGTCGATATTGCTAGTTTAATTGACCAAAATATTTGTCGCGTAAGTGAAGGTAGTCAATTAATAATTCCTGGTAGTGGTGGTTTACCTCCTTCTCCGAATCAACTTATCGAACCCACAAATATTTTTGATGATTTGGGGGATGATGAAACGAAACAATTAAATAACCGAGAAATCGTTCCAGCCCAAGGATGGTTAATTAATTCTGAGGGTAAAATTGAATTAACTGCTCGTCCGATCGAAATAGCTTCTAATAATTGCCAAAACTTGACAAAAAGCAACTTTTCTGATTCGGAAATGATTGTCTCTCAAAATTCAATTCCCGACTCAATTACTGTAGCTCGGTTTCAGTTTGAAGGCAATAGTGTTTTCAGCGACGAAGAGTTAGCAAATGTTACGGAAGAATTTCTGAATCGGCGACTAAGCTTAGGAGAATTACAAGCAGTAAGTTCGGCGATTACCGAATTATACGTCAATAACAAATATATTACTTCTGGTGCTTATATTAAACCACAAACTATTGAAAATGGAGTAGTTGTAGTCCAAGTTTTAGAAGGAAAATTAACTGAAATAAAGGTCAAAACCGACGGAAGATTAAACTCGAATTATATCAGCAGTCGAATCAGACGCACTACAGGAGGCTTAGTTAATCAAGAGCAACTTTTAGAAGGCTTACAATTGTTAGTTTTGGATGAGTTGATTGAAGAAGTAAAAGCAGAATTATTACCAGATGTCCAGCCGGGAACGAATGTTTTAGAAATCGAGATTAAAGAAGCAAACCCTTGGGATTTAAACGTAGTAGCAAATAACGGGCGATCGCCAGCCGTGGGAAGTTTCCGAAGAGGGGGGGGATTGAGTTATAATAACTTGTTAGGAATCGGCGATCGCGTCGCACTCAGCTACGGAAACACTGATGGTAGCGATGAATTCCAAGCTAGTTATACTGTACCTTTAAATGGTCGTAACTCAACCCTATCTTTTCGCTACGCAGAAAGCAGTAATCGAGTAATTGAAGAACCTTTCAATCAAGTAGACATTGCCGCAGACTCTCGCAGTTACGAACTGAGTTATCGCGATCCAATTATTCTCACACCGCGCCAAGAATTAGCTTTAGGACTAACTTTTTCCCGTCAGGAAAGTCAAAGTTCAATTTTAGGTGTAGATTTCCCTCTTTCCCCAGGTGCGAATGCAAACGGAGAAACCAAAATTTCAGCGTTGCGCTTTTTTCAAGTATGGACAAAACAAGGAGAAAATAATATCATAGGTTTGCGATCGGAGTTCAATTTCGGTGTAGATTGGTTCGGTGCTACTGAGAATAATGATGCGCCAGATAGTAACTTTTTTGCTTGGCGAGGACAAGCCCAGTGGGTAAGGCAACTAGGCAATGAAAATACTATATTATTAACACGAGGAAATGTCCAATTAGCTGCCCAAGAATTGCTAGGATTAGAAAGATTTGGTTTAGGTGGTTTAGGAAGTGTGCGTGGTTATCGCCAAGATGCTTTACTAACAGATAATGGTGCATTTGGTTCGTTAGAAATTTGGCTACCTGTAGGTATAATTCCCGAAAATTGGGGAGTTTTGCAACTGACACCTTTTCTGGATATGGGTGCAGCTTGGAATAGCAACAGCGATGTTAATATTGATAACAATTTTTTAGTTTCCACCGGAATAGGTTTACAATTGCGACTGAGAAATAACTTGACACTACGCCTAGACTACGGTATTCCTTTAGTGGATATCGATTCCAGAGACAGAACGTGGCAAGAAAACGGTTTGTATTTCTCAGTTACCTCAAGTCCTTTCTGAGACAAAGTTTCAGCTTAGTTTTGGTAGCTATTCTGGGGTTTAGTTTCAGCCTCAGCCTACATAATTTGCAACCGCTACAGGCAACTCCACCAACGTCTGTCTCAAGCAGCCTGTGTCATTCCCAAGCGCAAGCAACTAACTTAATCCAATTAGGTAAACAAAGCTATCAAATGGGGCGTTTTGCCGATGCTGTGAATTGTTGGCAACAGGCGCTAACAGCATATTCTGACGATTTTGTCAAGCAAGCACAGATATCCAGTCAATTGTCCTTAGCGTATCAGCAAATGGGGCAATGGAAAGAAGCAGAAGAGGCGATCGGGTCTATTCTTCCTCTACTTGACAGCTTACCAGAACGAACTCGCGCCCAAGTATTAAACACCCAAGGACGTTTATTATTAGCAACAGGAAAAGCCGGAGAAGCCTTTGAAACTTGGCAAGAAGCCGAAAAATTATATGAAGAAAGCGATAACCAAAAAGGCGTAATTGGCAGCCAAATTAATCAAGTGACAGCCTTGCAAACATTAGGGCGATATCGTCAAGCTTTAAAGCAGCTAAAAAATTTGCAAGAAACACTCGAAACTCAACCAGATAATCTCCTCAAAGCACGAGCATATCTAAGTTTAGGAAACGCTTTGCAAGCAATAGGGGATTTAGAAAATTCTTACTGTAGTTTAGAAAAAAGTTTGGCAATTACTCAAACAAAAATTTTACCATCTTATCAAACTCTTCAAGGAAAAGTTCTTCTCAGCTTAGGTAATACCGCTCAAGCCCTTGGCAAAAAATTGCAACAAGATCGAGGAAATCTAAGCGAGGGTAATTTTCAAAATATAACTAAAAAGCTTGAATTAGTAGAAAACTGTCAAACTAATGAGCCATCTTTATCTTTATCGGGAAACTCAATTTTGAAGTCTTATCAAGAAGCTGAGAGACTTTATCGCCAACTAATCAAGCAAACATCTACGGATATTACTACTAAAATTCAGGCACAAATTAATTTATTAATTTTATATTCAGTAATAGATAAATACTTACAAGCAACTAATAGAACCTCAGATGATATTCGGCAATCAATCATTGAATTATTACCTCAAATAAAAGATAATTTTCAGTATTTACCAATTAACAGAAATTCAATCTTCTCCCAAATTAATTTTAGCCAAACTACGATTCAACTTAAAAAAAACAAGCCTTACCTAGCTGATAGTGAGCTTATTTCCTGGGATGAAATAGAAAATATTTTGACAAAAGCGAATGAAGATGCTGTAATTCTTCAAGACCAATATGCAGAAGCTTATACTTTGGGGTATCTTGGTATGCTGTATGTGAAACTTGACAAGTTAGAACAAGCCAGAGAATTTACAGAAAAAGCTTTAATCAAAGCTGAAGCTATTCAGGCTTTAGAAATCATTTATCAGTGGCAAGCACAGCTAGGAAACATAGCTAAAATTAAGTCTCCAAGAGATAATAATAAAGCAATTAAATATTATAGTGCCGCCGTCGAAACACTGAACAAATTGCGCGAACAAAATTTAGTTGGCATTGACTTCGATTTGGAAAATTTTAATGCTAACTTACAATTTTATTTTCGGGAAAATGTTGAACCAATTTATCGAGAATTAATTAATTTACTGTTACCATTTCAAGAGAATGTTAGTCAAGAAAGACTTAAAGAAGCTCTTTGGGTAATGGACTCACTGCAATTAGCTGAAATTGAAAACTTTATTGAATGTCAAGTACAACCAGTAGCCAATAAGTTAGAAATAGAAGAACTAGAAGAAGTTTTCAGTAAGTTTGATGCGACTAATGCGGCGCTGATTTATCCAATTATTTTGGGTGAGAGAATAGAAGTTATTATTTACCTACCTCAGCAAGGTATTTTAAGGTATTCTCATTTAATAAATAAAGAAAAAGCTGAAGAGACAATTGAACAATTACGCAAGAATTTGTTTGATAAAACTCAACCTAATCCAGAAACCTATATCTTACCTAATGCTCAAAAGATTTATCAATGGTTGCTAGCAGATGCGGAAGAAGAAATAGCCAAAAGTCAAATCAAAACTTTAGTATTTGTCTTAGAAGATTCTTTGCGAAATATACCAATTGCTGCTCTCCATGATAGTGGGCAATATCTAATCCAGAAAGGGTACGGAATAGTATTACTTCCTAGTTTAAGACTGTTAGAAACTGACCCTTTAGAGCGAAACGAATTAACTGCTTTAGCTGCCGGATTAACTGAACCGCGTAACGGTTTTTCTCCATTACCTTATGTGGAAAATGAATTAAGCGGAATTAAAGAGGTTTTAAAAGATACCGAGCAACCCTTACTCAATCAAGAATTTACTGAGAAAAATCTCCATAATCAACTGAAAAACTCTTCTCAGGCTATAGTTCATTTAGCTACTCATGGAAAGTTTCACTCTAACCCAGAAGAAACATTTATTTTAACTGGCAATAATAAAATCAAGGTAAAAGAATTAGATGAATTTCTCAGAAGTCAAACTCGCACTAGAAAAGAAAAAATTGAACTATTTGTTCTCAGTGCTTGTGAAACTGCTCAAGGTAATAAACGAGCAGCTTTGGGACTTGCTGGAGTAGCTGTTAAAACAGGAGCAAAAACTACTTTGGCAACGCTGTGGCAAGTTGCCGATGAATCTACAGCTATGTTAATGATTGAGTTCTATAAAAAGTTAGTTAGTGAAGAGGAGGTAAGTATTGCAGAAGCACTCCGCAGCGTTCAGCAAATTTGGTTAGAAAATGAGAATAAGGATGGCAATGATTGGTCACATCCTTATTATTGGTCTCCATTTGTTTTAGTCGGTAACTGGCAATAAATTTGGGTTGATAGTTTACTGAGGTTTAAATCTAACAGTAACTTTGTCTTCAATTGGGTCTGAACTACCGATCGCCTCAACTTTAACAGTATAAGCAAATTCAGTTTGTAAAGACTCTTCTTCTTGAGGATAATCAAGCTGAATTTGAGAAGCATCTACTTGTTGTACTTGTCTTTGCCAGTTAACACCAGGTCCTTCGATGCTAACGATGTAGGCGATCGCGCCATCTACTCGCTCCCACCTTATTGGCGGTCGCGGATTTTCTGTCTCGCCGATAGGACTAACAATCACTTCTCCAGAGCGAATGATAACATCGTTGTTTGATAATACGGTACGACATAAAGGAGTAATACTCTTAAATTGCCGAGAAATAATTTCTCTTTCTCTAGAATCTTGGTTGCAGTAAATTCTAACTTCTCCTGATAATCGTTGTACTCTATCCCTGTGACAAAGCCTTTCACCGTCAGCAATATTGCGAACTGATTCGTTATAGCGATCGAGTAAAGCTTGACCACCTGGGGAAATTTCGATCCTCGCTACTGGATCGCAACTTTCACCTTTTGTTTGTGCTGCTACCTGCCGAAGTTGCAGTTTACCGAGAGTTACCCAATTTCCGGTAACTAAAGTTAAACATAAAACTACTGAAATTGATACTCTAGTTTTCATCGCCGATTGTCTACCGTTTCTAATCGTTCTTCTGCTGTTTGAAGCCATGATTTTTCCTCTGGAGATTTCGGATCTGTAAGTCGTCTACATAGATCCCAATTATCGAGTTCTTTTTGGTATTTTTTTTGCGCTTTTTTTACTTGTGCTAGTAAACAGTAAGGAGAACCTTCCTCTTCTTCTTTCATCAAAGACTTTGCTTTTTCTAAATAAGGTTCTGCTTCTTCATATTTTTCTTGTTCTACTAACGACCAGCCTAAATTTTTATATGCAACAAATTTTATTTCATCATTGTCAGCACGCGATTCTACTATACGAATAATTATATTTTCTGCTTTTTGAGGATCTCCATACAAAATCTCCCAACGAGCTAAGTTATTGCAACCTTCAATTAAGCCACCTTCACAAGCTATATTGTATTTCTCGCCAGCTTTGTATGGTTGATTCATATCTTCGTCATATCTTCCTTTATTGCTATTAGCTTTTGAGTGTTTTGGATTAAGTTTTAGGGCTTGATTAAACTCCTGTACGGCAAGCTCTTTTTTATCCAATTGATAATATCTGACACCACGACGATTGTGAATATCAGCCCTTAAATTGTTAAAAGTAAAAATCAGCTTTTGAAAAGTAGATGGCAAAATTAGTCCCAATAACAAAAATCCTACTATGGCTAGTTGATACTGTTTTATGTAACTTGGTAAACCGTGGTTGGTACTTTCATTAACATCAATTTCTTTACACTCTTGATAAATGTTACCATTATCATTATTTGTTAAGTCATCTTTTTTCTCAGTTTGATTCGCAATCACATGACCTAAAAATGACCTCCAGGTGGGCATTTCTGTAGCGGGGTTGTGGCAAATTAGTGGTAGCATACTGGCACAGAAATATTTATCTTCTATTTCGCGCAATCTTTCTCTGGCTTCGCGGACTGAGGCGGATAAGGTTTTATCTTTAATGGCGAAGGCTTTGAGAAAATATTCGAGGAATCTTTGGGCGACGATATCTAGAACTGGTTCTCGCATGACGATGGTTGCTGGAAGCTGTAATTCCATTAATTCTCTACCTAGTCCGATGCCGTCGCAGGAGTTGAAAATAGCGAGTTGTAAGCCGTTTTTAATCGCGTTTTCTAGACCGTGTTTGAGTTCTTCGATGGTTAGTTTTTCTTGGGGATTAATTTGAAATTCTCCAGGGATTTCCCCTCCTTCGCTAAAACTATGTCCGGCAAAAAAGAGGATATCCCATTCTTGTTCCCAAAGTTCCTTTCTCACTTCTGTTTTGCGTGGTTGTAGCAGTGACTGAATGTAAGCGTGGGGAAGTTCCTTTTGCAGTAAAAGCAAATCTGATTTGACATCAATATTAGTGCTATCTCCCAGAATGACTAAGATTTTTACTTCGTCTTTGGGTTTAATCTTTCTTACTTGGGGAAGTTTTTCGTATTGGGAAGCACTGAGAATCACTTCTATTTTCTTGTCGTCTAAAACGTCCCAGAGATGCCAAGGAATGCGCCAAAACCAAACATCATCTGTTTGCATAATAATCTCTTTTTGCTCGTTTTGGTGACTCAATGCTATGATTTTATCTCGCAGAGGACGAAATTCTGGTTCGGCTGAGTTTAGCCAGGTGTTGATACTATCTTTTAAGTCACTATTGGAATAGTTAGTTACTTGCACCGGGATGGGTTTTATCGTACGAAAACGATGAGTTCCCGGACGAGTATGATAATTTAACTGCCAAGTTTTGTAATCTTGGGGGAGGTTGGGTGCTGCGGGTAAAGTTCCTTCTATTTCGAGATTTTCTCCTTGACGTAAAATAATCGGAAAACCTTGTTCAAAATCACCGCTAACTACTTTTATGGCTAATTTATTCATCAGTGCTTCCTCGTCACTATTTTGAGAAATTATAAGTTAAACTCTTGGCTAAAGCTAGTTTCTCCTAAGATTAGTTTAACAATGAAACGATCGCCAGGTTCGCCGCTAAGTTCTAGTTGCATCCAGTTATCCTGTTCTCTGGATTCGGTTTTTAATAAGGCTTCTTTTTTTTCGTTTAGTAGAGACATTTCTAAATTGGGTGGTAGGTGAGTTTTTCCTGTGGGACGAACTTGCAAATGAACGTTAGTTTCTTGGCTATTTTCAGGTACGATAGTAACTATTAAGGCTACATGACTCTCACCAAATTGCATTCCTAGGTCAATTATTTTTCCCCGTCTGACACCAGCTAATTTATGATTTGGGTCAATTTTACCTAAACTTACGGCTGCTTGACGACGCAGTTCGCGATCGCTGCTACTATCGACTAGATTAGTTAGCGCAAATATTGCTTCTTGACTCCCTATTCCTATACGACCTAATAAATCTGCAATTTGCAATTTTGTCAATTTATCTCGACTATTTTCTAATAGTTCAATCAATGTCGGAACGGCTTTTAAGGTTGCCTCTTGTCGAAAGTTAGTTACACCAACTAACTCTATGGCTAAATTAGTTTCTTGCATCTGGAATGTTTCAATTATTTCCTCTACTGTTTGCCAACCAGTTTCAAATTGAGCTTTGAACCAGTTTCGTAAGTTAATTGCTTTGTGCATTAATTCTTCTTTTTCGGCTTTTCTTAAGCGTAGTTTATACAACTCATGTCGCCATGTTTCATTAGCAAGTAAGGCTCCCCATTTGACAAAATCTACTTGTAGTCGTGGTATTTCCACTTCTGGTTCGCTCAAGCGATCTAATAAAGATTCTACTTGATTTAAACTGGGTAACTCCGCGACGGATAATTTTCTACTCGCAACAATTTTTCTGGCTACAAATAACATTGTCAGATCTTCGATTAGTTCTTCTTTAGCCAGTGAATAATACCGTAAGCTAGGATTATAAACTGCTTTTTTCTTCAGTTCTCGATGGGTGGTATATCCCAAAATTTGCATCCAAGAATCTTCTTCGTCTGCTTCTAAATTCAGTTGGACTGCTAGGTAATAATCTGCTTCCCATCCGGGAATATCAATCCATTCTTGGGGAATACAAAAAGTTGAAAAATCGTCAGTTTCAAAAGGTATTAAGACTATTTTTGTTTCTCCCCATTGGATTGCACTACCCGTTACTAATTCCCAACAAGTTGGTAAGTTGACTTCTGGAAGCCACGATTTTACTTGTTCGCCTAATTCCTGAAACCAACTAATAATTGTATCTAAACAAAGGCGATTGCAATAACCATTCCAGAGTGCAGCATTATTCGAGTAAAAACTATGCTCTAGCCAAGCTGTGTCTATAGTTTTGTCAGTTACTGTTAAAAAGATTTTTTCTGATTGATTTATTTTAAGTTCGTTAGTATTAGTCATTTGGAACACTCCTTCACTGAGTTAATTTTTTACATTCGACAGTTTCTTTAGCCCAATTTGTAACTACTAAATTCACTTTTTGGTCTATTTTTATCAACTTAGGTTCTAAATCAAGATCGATCTTGAAATTTGAAACGAACCACTTATTTAGCTCAAACCGCAATATTTGCTCGAATTTTTCTCTGGTTTTGGTATCTGGATCTACCGTGATGAGAATTGTACTATATAGCCAGTAATTGCAGATTTCTTTTAACAAATTGTCAATTTCTTTTTTCAAGTACTTTTTATTGTTTTTGAGAAATTCTTGAAAGTAAGGCTGTTTTTCTAATTGCTCTTCTCCTTCACTTAAATCTAAGTTTTCTCTGAGGGCTTCTGGTATGGATACAACAATTTTTAGGATAATTTTGAGCCGAAAGTTATCTAAGAAACGGCTAATAGTTGATTGGTCAATTGGTAGTTGATTGGCGGTGAGTAAGTTAGCCGTCAATTGCTGCTTGAGATTTAAACCGTAGTTAAGCAGGAAGATTGTCCAGTGAGGAATCTTGGCTTTGCCGATGGTAGCTCTAGGATTAGTTTGAAAGGCATCGGCTTCGACTTTTCTTAATTCGCTTTCAAGCACAGACAAAACTTTTTCCTGCTCTTGTTTGGCGACAAAAATTTCTACTTCTACATTGGTTTGTTCGTCCACAGCTCGATCGATTGGTTTTGTTTTAGTTAGGTAGAGGCTTTCTTCAGTTTGAGAACAATTAAAAGAGATAGTGGTAATTAGGTTGGTTTTGCCAATTTCTTGGTCTATCCATTTACTTATATTACGCTGACAAATTATTTTTATGTACTCTTTGGTAGAAATTTTTGGTTGAAAATTGTGTAAGTCTTTGGCAATTCGCTCTAAATTGTGAAAGGTTTCTCCTCCATGCTGAAAAAAATCTTCCCAATCCCAGATAGGTAAGGTTTCCCATTGGTGAATGTTGCTATAAAAATAGCGACAAGATTTTCTGGTTGTCCAAAAGCAAACTTCTTGATAATAAGCCCAAAGATGTTTTCTGGCTATTTCTCTTTCTGGGGTAAATTTCGCTGAATCTCGCACGATTCCCAGGAAGTAAACTAGCCAAGCTTTTTCATCGCGATCGGGATATAATTTAAGTAAGGTTTTGAAGTTTTTTTCTAGTTCATAATCAGTTACCCATAGAGACATTTGACGAAGATTTAAGGGCGAAAACATTAAGAAATTTGAAAATTTGTCGATAATGTTTTTGCGGCGTGATGGCGGAGAGGGAATTTGATTTTCGATGCCAAAATTATACATTCTCAATTGCTCCTGAAGCGATCGCCAATTTTGATTTAGTCTCGGTAATGTCCCTGCGACTTGGTAAATGCTTTTCGTCTGAAATGTACGTGGTAGTTCAGTTTGACAGCGATTAACATTTGTTTTCACCCGATAGATGCACGTCAGTGAAGTCCAAGTGCGATCGCTCCGTACGATCGCTGACTCCTATTTACTTCTCTGTTCCCCACCCTCGGTTCTTATGCAAGGTGGTCTTTTTTGTAATAATTCTTTACATTATCTGCGGATTTTGCTTAATATATTGACAAATATTAGTTACTGTGCATAAAATCGCTCTCTTTTTACAGAGAACTAGATAAGAGCAGTTAAAAATTCTAGGAGTTCAAGATGAACTTGAGAGCGATGAAGGAAGAAGTAAAATTATTTTCTACACCGATCGTGGCGATAGTAGAGGTGGCGATCGCGCCTTCTCATTCTGGACGCGTTAAGTGCATGGGTACTTATTGGCCTGCCCGACTTTACCACAACGACTGTAACCTAACCCTAGAACCCAACCAAAAAGTTCAAGTTGTCGGGATCGCCAATATCACCCTGCTGGTAGTTCGGTGAAAGTGACAAAAATTAAGCAATCCCCTGTAAAGTCACAAGCCTACACTCACCCGTTTCGGGTGAGTGTAGGTAGTTCACTTAGTTACGCCTTGCTGCTGTTGATAAGTAGGAAAATCAATATATCCTTCGCGATCGAAAGAATACCAAACTTTCATCTCAGCATCAGGGTTTAAGGGCAAATTATGAGCAAAACGGGCGACTAAATCGGGATTGCTAATCAAAGGTCTTCCAAAGGCAATTAAATCGGCTTTACCTTCTCGAATTGCTGCTTCTGCACTTTCTTGAGTGTAGCCGCAATTTCCCATCAAAGTACCTTGAAATACTTGCCGAAATTCAGTCAAAGTCATCGGTTCGCCTAACTCATGAAAGCCAAATGCTAAACCATCGATAACGTGCAAATAAGCTAAATCGTAGTCATTTAACTGTTGGGCTACATAAAGAAAAGTTTCTCGAAAATCCGGCGAACCCATATCATTATAATTACCGTTAGGCGAAAGTCGAATTCCGACTCGATTTGCCGACCAAACGGTAAGAATTGCTTCGACAACTTCTTGAAGAAAACGATAGCGATTTGCTAAACTGCCCCCATAGCGATCGCTACGGTGATTGGTTTTGCTTTGCAGAAATTCATCGATTAAATAACCATTGGCGCTATGTATCTCGACACCGTCAAATCCCGCCATTTGCGCCAATTCCGCCGCCCGACGATAATCTGCGACAATTCTCGGAATCTCTTCAGTTTCTAACGCTCTCGGCGTTTCATAAGGTTGTTTCCCTTGAGGTGTGTGCGCCATACTTCCCTCAATTTTAATCGCCGAAGGAGCAACAGGGAGTTGATTATTTTCCTGATAGCTGCTATGAGAAGCTCGTCCAGTATGCCAAAGTTGCAGAAAAATCGGCGTTCCTTCTTCATGTACCGCGTCAACAACTTGTTTCCAAGCTTCTGCTTGTTCGGTGGTGTAAATACCAGGACTATGTTGCCAACCATAACCCTGTATGGAGATTTCCGTCGCTTCGGTAATAATTAAGCCAGTGGAGGCACGCTGGCGATAATATTCAGCCATCAACGCATTTGGTATGTGTTTCTCTCCTGCACGAGAGCGAGTCATCGGAGCCATGACGACTCGGTTTTTCAGGGTAATTCCTGATAAGTCAAAGGGACTCAGAAGTTGAGGTGAGCTAGTTTCAGTCGTCATTTGCTTTGTAAATATTTCTTTACAAACGGTATTTTAGCGTACCGTAAGGTCGGCGTAGCGATCGCGTCTCGTTTTTCATCACCCTCAGCAAAACTATAATTTCCCCGATAACTTTTAAGCATCAAATTGTCGGGCATAAAACTTGGCATAACGACCATTTTGTGCTAATAATTCTTCGTGGGTTCCAGATTCCACAATTTGACCTTTTTCTAATACGAGAATGCGATCGGCATGGCGAACTGTAGCGAGGCGATGGGCGATAATAAATACAGTGCGATCGCGCATAATTCTTTCTAAAGCTTGTTGTACTAATGCTTCTGATTCTGAGTCTAAAGCTGAGGTAGCTTCATCAAGAATCAAAATTCTCGGATTATTAAAAACAGCCCGCGCGATCGCAATTCGTTGTTGTTGTCCTCCTGATAAGTTTACTCCTCTTTCGCCCACGTAGGTGTAGTAACCTTGAGGAAATTGGCTGATAAATTGATGCGCGTTAGCAATTTTAGCTGCTGATTCGATATCTTTGAGGTTATAGTTATTATGACCGAAGGCAATATTTTCGGCGATCGTACCCGAAAATAAGACAGTTTGTTGGGGAACAATCCCAATTTGACGACGCAAACTTGACAACGTAACTTCGCTTATTCCTATGCCGTCGATGAGGATTTCTCCTCCTTGAGTATCGTAAAAGCGAGGTAATAAATTAACTAAGGTGGTTTTCCCTGCACCCGATGCACCAACTAAGGCGATCGTTTCTCCTGGTTGAGCGAGTAAACTAATCTTATTTAAGACTAAATTTGTCTCTCGGTCTAGATTTTTTTGATAAGCGAAATTTACCTGACGATATTCTACTCTTCCCGTAACAGCCGGAAGCAATTTTGCTTCGGTTTTTTCGATTACACTTGGTTGCAATCTTAAAAGTTCAAAAATTCGGTCTACGGATGCTTCTCCTTGTTTGAATTCGTTGTAATTACTGGTAATATGAGAAATTGGATCGATTAATAAAGCTATCCCGGCAACATAACTGAGAAATTCGCTACCTGTAAGATTTCCTTGGGAAATTTGCCAAGCACCAAGAAAACAAACTAAAATTACACTCATTGCTTCTAAGAAACCGACAACGACAAATTGAATTGCTTTCAAGTTTTCTGCTAAATATTTTGCCCGTCGATTTTGTTCGGCTTCCTGGATAAAACGCTGAATTTCATACTCTTCTGCGGCGAAAGCTTGAACTAAGCGAATTCCGCTCAAGACTTCGGTTAATAAGGATGATAAATTTGAGATTCGGTTGGAAGCGCGGCGCGAAAATTTTAATAACTGTTCCCCGAAAATGCCGATTAGGATTGCCATTAAGGGGACAATAATTAACACGGCTACGGTTAATTGCCAGTTGAGATAAAACATATATCCCAAGACAACAATTAACTGCAAAATGCAGGGGATAAAATCGTGAAATAGTTTATTGACGACTTCGCCAATGCGATCGATATCTTCTGTTAAACGGTAGGAAAGATCGCCGGTTTTTGCTGTTTCAAAATAGTCGAGACTTAGCCTTTGTAGATGAGTGTAAACCACTGTGCGTAAATTGAGGGCGATATGTAAAGCAGCTTTCGCCATGAGCGCATCTTGTCCGTACTGTACCGTACCGCGAACGAAAAAAACGATCGCCGCGACAACTGCAATTTGCGCGATCGCTTTTACGTCTCCCTCAGCGATATATTCCCCTACTCGCCCCACTAACCACGCTAAAATGGGCCAAAAGACAGTAAAGGCTAAAGTGCAAGTCAAGGCTTGCGCGATCGTCTTGCTTTGCGGACGAATAAATGGTATCAGTTGCCAGTAATTAGAGCGTGTTTTCAAGCTGCTATTTCCCGAACTATCTTGCAATCTCTGACTTTATCATTAACTATCCTTGTTCCGCAGTCTTAATTGTGCCCAATATTACTTAGGGAGGATGCCCTCACCTCAAAATTGGAAAATTTCTTTTCAGCTTTCATTTTTTAGCTAATTGTTAACGGCTAACAACTAATCGCTGTCAAGAGGACTTGATTTTACTGCTTCTCCCGTGATATTATTACTATATCTTCTCTCTAAAAATTATAAAGCAAATCAGCAAAAATTTCTAGTCAATGTGATAATTTATTAGCAAATTTGTCCCTGTAATCAAGAGAAAAAAAATGACCGAAGCAACCAACGTTTTAGGCGGAAAATTAGAAACTTGTTGCACTTCTCCGATGACTGGATTTTATCGAGATGGGAAATGCAACACCGGAGCAGGTGACATGGGCGCTCATATAGTTTGCGCTCAAGTCACCGAAGAATTTCTCACCTTTACAAAAAATAGAGGAAACGACTTAAGTACACCCATGCCAATGTATAATTTTCCTGGATTAAAACCAGGCGATCGCTGGTGTTTATGTGCCTCGCGTTGGCAAGAAGCCCTCGAAGCTGGTGTTGCGCCACCAGTAGTTTTAGCGGCAACTCATGCCTCAGCTTTAGAATACGTTTCTTTAGGCAAACTTAAACAACACGCTGTGGAAAATGTGTAAATTTATATTTAGTTAAAATTAGGAGCGATCGTGGCTGAAAAACAAATCAATATTTCTCTGCCTGACTCACTTTATCAAGCTTTGAATACTTATCAAAAACAACAAAATCTTGACTCTCCCAGCCAAGCAGCCATCGAGATTTTGCTGCATTTTTTCCTTCTGGAAAGTAAAACTCAACCCTACGCTACCAAAGAGCAGTTAAAAAATTTAGAAAATAAATTTAACCGTTTGAGCAACCAAGTAAGCCAACTAAATAAAAGCTATAGTCAGCTAATTTTAAGCCAAAAAACTCAATTACTTTCTCTAAGTGAGAGCGAAAAAAAAGTGCAGCCAGAGTCAATAAATTTTCCCGATCCTAACTGGGATGATGAAATAGAAGACGAACCAGACGAAATTCTCTATGACTTTCTTCTGCCCGATGACAAGTAGTTTACTTGCGAGCAGTAGGAGGGGCTATTTAAAGTTAAAATTAAAGATATTTCTTTAGTCCCACTACCAGAGTTTGGGGATAAGTCAGAAATGGCAAAAAGTTTGACGAATGCGATCGCCGACTTAAATCTACGAATTAGATCGGCAACGAATGGTATTATTGACCTGAGCCTCATTTTTCCTTTAATTACTGGAAATTACCAGCCAGCCATTTCTACCAACTCAACGCAAACCTCATTAAGCTTTTCTCTATTGACGTAACTTGGCAAATCCGTTGACACTTCTTGTAATTCATTAAACAAATTATCAGCCAATTCTTTAACTTCCTGGTAAGCAACATCACCTTGTCTAATTGTCAGCAAATAATCAGCATCGCCGACTTTTTTCCGATTAACATTAATTACCCCATCTCTCAAAACTTCGATCCCCATTTTAAGCAAGCGAATGCAATGGGACATATGTTTGGCATCGTAGCCACACTTTCGTTCTAACTCTTGCCGTTCGGGATGTCTACGCTTCCGCCACTGACAATAAGCCTCCCACTCCCGCAGCGATCGCCGATAGGCTTGGGAAACGTGCAACAAACGAATAAAATCGTCAGTCGAGCGCGTATATTCTTGTACTTTTGGCAATACTTCTTCTGGTAAATTATGTTGTTTCAGTAAACCTTTATAATCAATTTTTTCCAGTAACAAGATCCGCAATTCTTCCGCAGCATCCAAATATTCAATGCAATCCCTGACCAACATATAAAGAAACTCTAGAAAAGCATTCATCTCGCTTTTTGTCAAGGGTTTATAATCATCTTCATTCAAACCAAAATCTTGCGGCACTGGCTTACATTCCGGCGGATTAAGTAACCACTTCCGGTGACTTTCTACCTTTTTAATTTGCGCGTAAGCATAACCAGCAAACGAACCTCTGACTTTCTGCGATAAGAAATCTTCGCGATAGTCAATTAACCTTTCGCCAAGGGGGGTAAGATATAAATAAAACTCTGGATCTAACCACAAAATTTCTAAAATATTCGGATTATTATTACCGATTAGAGTTAGAAACTTTCTTAACTCATAAGCAACACAATCTTGAACCTTATCTAAAAAAGGAAACAGACCACTTCCCGCTTCACTCTGCCAACCAGCATCTTTTTGTTCGATAGTTTTAAAACCCAAATAATACTCTTTCGGTGCGATAAATATTCCTTTGTAATCGCGGTCAGAAGTAGGCGTAGCCGTACCGTATGCCTGACTGCCTACCAAAGCGAGTAAAATCATTCTCGGCTCGATTTCTTTTCGGTGCATCAGCCCTCCTAAAACTTTTCTGTATTATTAATGTAACATGAAAACTGCCAAAAGCCAATTTGTAATTTTTCGGTCAATCCCCACAATAGGCGCAGTAATTTGTAGCATGAGAAAAGTGAACCGAATAAAATCCCGAACCATGATCGAGATATTTGCAAATTTTTGGCGATCGCTACGCCGACATTGTGGCACGCGGTTACATCAACTAATCGCCCTAGGGCTACTCAGCTTCTTCCTAGTCACAGGCTGTAGCCTCCAAGAATTTAGAACCGAAGCCGCACAAGTCTCGCAATTAGTATTCGTTAGCCCCAGCGATCCTGCCACCTTTAACGCACCCTTAAACACCTCCGCTTACAGCATCTTTGGCTTTATCAACGAAGGCTTAATCACCCAAAACGGACTTACTGCCGAATTAGAACCCGGATTAGCCGAATCTTGGGAAATTTCCGACGACAATCTCAGCATTACTTTTACCCTACGGGAAAACTTAAAATGGTCCGATGGCGAACCTTTAACTGCTGATGATATCGTCTTTTCCTACAACGATGTTTACCTCAACGAAAAAGTCCCAACGGGAATTAAAGACATTCTGCGTATTGGTAGCGAAGGTAAATTTCCTACAGTGAAAAAAATCGACGACAGGCAAGTACAATTTACCGTCCCCGAACCTTTTGCACCTTTTTTAAGATACGCAGGCGGAATCTCAATTTTACCTAAACACGCCCTAGAAGAAGCAGTGCAAACCACTGAAAAAGACGGAGATTTAAAGTTTCTTTCCACTTGGGGAACCGACACAGATCCAACTAAAATTGTCGGTGCAGGACCTTACAGAATGATTGAATATGTTCCCTCCCAGCGCGTAGTTTTTGAGCGTAATCCCTACTACTGGCGCCAAGATGAACAAGGAAATCAACAACCATATATCGAGCGAATTGTTTTACAAATTATCGAATCTGACGACAACCAATTAATCGCTTTTCGCTCAGGAGAATTAGATAGTTTAGACGTTAAAGCCGAGCAATTTCGCTTGCTAAAGCGAGAAGAAGATCGAGGCAAATATAGCATTTACAACGGCGGACCAGAATCAACAACCAGATTTATCAGTTTCAACCTAAATAAAGCTCTAGATGCTAATGGAGAACCATTTGTAGACCCAATTAAATCTCAATGGTTCAATACATTAGCTTTTCGCCAAGCAGTAGCTTATGCGATCGATCGCCAGCGCATGATTGACTACATTTATCGCGGTTTAGGAACCTTTCAAAATTCGCCAGTTAACCTGAAAAGTCCTTTTTATCTTTCCGAAGCAGAAGGATTAAAGGTTTATAACTATAATCCTGAAAAGGCAAAAGAATTACTGGTGAATGCTGGCTTTAAGTATGACTATCGAGACGAGTTATACGATGCCGAAGGTAATCGAGTTAGATTGACTTTGTTAGTTAAATCTGAGGAAAAATCACGAGTAGATACAGCAGTTCAAATTCAACAAGACTTGAAAAAAATTGGCATCCGCGCTGACTTGCAAGTTGTTAATTTTAACACCGTCATTCAAAGGCTTCAAAGTCGCAATTGGGAAGCTTATGTTGGTGCATTTGGTGGCGGCGGTGTCGAACCTCATAGCGGTTATAATATCTGGTATAGTCGCGGTTCTCTCCATCAATTTAATCAAGCCCCACAACCAGGAGAACAAGGAATTACAGGCTGGGAAGCATCCGATTGGGAGTTAGAAATCGATCGTTTATTCCAGGAAGGTGTGCGCGAATTAGACGAAAGCAAGCGCAAAGAAATTTATGGAGAATTTCAGCAAATTGTCGCCGAACAACTGCCATTCTTTTATTTAGTTAATGCACTTTCTTTTGAAGCAGTGCGCGATCGCATTCAAAATGTGAAATACTCATCACTAGGAGGAGCTTTCTGGAACCTCTACGAACAAAAAGTAGATGATTCGGTGAGACAATTGAACCGATAAAGCTTAAAATATTCTTAGGAGTGCAAAGTTTTGTACTCCTACTCACTAGCAAAGATAAAATAAAAAATGGTTAGCCATGATTTTTGGTTTACTGAAACTAAAAAGGGTAAAATTAAAATTAATAGGATTACTATTTATCAAGATTTGTCCTCAGAAATAGTAAATAAGCTAGAGCAAAATTTATCTGTTAGTGAAATTATTGCTTGGTTGAGAAGTATCTCCAGAGAAAATTTTAGGAATGCTACTCTTACAAATTTTTTCTGAAAGTATTTCCCTGAGATAGTTTTACTCAGTTGTTTGGGTGATGGTTTCTTATTTATACGTCCCCGATCGCGTTTGGTAATTGTATGAAGGTTTAACTATTCTTCCCTCAGAAAGCGAATTAATTTGGATAAGTTATTTACTATTTCTAAAGATTGTCGTTTGGATTGGCAATTACTGTCTAGAGTTAGCACAATTTATCGTTTGTTATGTTGGGAAATTTTTGACAACAACTAATAGATTTTTACAAAATATCTTAAATAGTAAACTTTATTAGATCTTAGTATCTATTTTCAGGCAATCAAATCTTACCGATATTACTTGTAAATTTATATAAAATGCCTCTAGCAAGTTATCAACTCTCTCTTTCATTTTTGGTGGTTTGTCGCGATTTTTTCGGATAGTAATTGTTGGCGATTATACTTGATTTGGGGGACTAAAGTCCCCAAGCTAATTTAATGGTTGTTATTTGGGGTGGTTTGTCGCGATTTTTTCGGATAGTAATTGTTGGCGATTATACTTGATTTGGGGGACTAAAGTCCCCACTACAAGCTAATTTAATGGTTGTTATTTTTGGTGGTTTGGCGCGATTTTTTCGGATAGTAATTGTTGAATATTAGGCTTGATTTGGGGGACTAAAGTCCCCAAGCTAATTTGATGGTTGTTATTTGGGGTGGTTTGTCGCGATTTTTTCGGATAGTAATTGTTGAATATTAGGCTTGATTTGGGGACTAAAGTCCCCAAGCTAATTTGATGGTTGTTATTTGGGGCGGTTTGTCGCGATTTTTTCGGATAGTAATTGTTGAATATTAGACTTGATTTGGGGACTAAAGTCCCCAAGCTAATTTAATGGTTGTTATTTGGGGCGGTTTGTCGCGATTTTTTCGGATAGTAATTGTTGGCGATTATACTTGATTGGGGGACTAAAGTCCCCAAGCTAATTTAATGGTTGAATGTCATTAATTCTAATTGAGGTATCGGCTGTTGGTTTTGCTTCCGGGTTGTCTTTTTCGGCGTAGCGAATTGTACGATTAGTTAAGAGGTAATAACGACCTATTTTTTCGTGAAAATCGCGCACATCTTCTCTTTCTAATATTTCTCCGGTGTTAGCATCGCGGAAAATTGTTTGAAAATGAGTAACTAAATAACCTTCGGGATTTTTAGCTGTACCAAGGGTATCTACGGTGACAGCAATGTCGCCAAGTTTGCGATTAACTTGGGTAATAATATTATCTTTTACTTGATAATAGGAATTCATTTTGTCTCCTATTTCGACAATTGTAGCTGCTCCGGATGGTTCGGTTTCTGCTAGTTGGAAGGTATCATTTTCGTGGGCTTTTGCGAAGGGAATCCGGCGGCGATGAATTATTTCCATGCGGATTTGATTGGTAATTAATTCGCGTAAATTTTCGTTATCGATATTGATTACTTCTACTTCTAAATCTGGCGAAATGCGAACAATTCCTTGGTCTAATATTCCCTCGTGATTAATAGATACTTCCCCAGAAAATCCCGGAAATTTTTTATCCCAAGTGTAGCGATTTTCGTAGGCTGTGCGAAACAATTCTTCCGCAGATGCGGCATAAGCTATACTAGGTTTGGCGATGATGAAACTAGCGATCGCGAAAATTAAACTAATACTGAAACACAGCCACTGCTTGATTTTTATTTTACCAGTTTTGTGTAGTTTTCTTGTTTGATTTAATGGCATAATTGTCTATTGCGCTTAAAATTACTTAGATTAATTATATTTCTAAATCGCGATCGCCTACAACTAGACGATAAGTGATTTGAGTTTATCTATCTTTAGGTAGTTGTTTGGGCTAGACGATCTGTTAAGGGAAATCTTGATGATTACACATAATTGAAAAACATGGAAATCAAGACGTAGCAATGCTACGTCTCTACATAGAGCTATATTTTAGCTTTTTAAATTGAAGAAAAACTAGTGACTGGTAACTGTAAATGCGGCTAAGTAAATTAAGCAAGACAAGCTGCTAAATCTTCATCGGGGGTAGTAATTGCTTGCAGGTGATATTGTTCTGAGAGTAACTTAAAGACATTGGGTGAAATAAAAGCTGGTAAAGTGGGACCCAAACGGATATTTTGAATTCCTAGATAGAGAAGTGTTAGCAAAATTGCGACTGCTTTTTGTTCGTACCAAGAGAGAATCATCGAGAGGGGTAATTGATTGACATCAACATCAAAAGCATTAGCTAAAGCGAGGGCAATTTGAATAGCAGAATAAGCATCATTACATTGTCCCACATCCATTAAGCGAGGTATACCGCCAATGTCTCCTAACTGCTTATCAAAAAAGCGGAATTTGCCACAAGCAAGAGTTAAAACTACGCAATCTTTGGGTACTTTTTCGACAAAATCGCTGTAATAATTGCGTACAGATTTCGCACCATCGCAACCACCAACGAGGAAGAAATGACGAATATTACCTTGTTTAACTGCATTAATCACTTCATCAGCTACACTGAGAACAGCATTACGCGCAAATCCTGTCATGACAGTGCGACAGTCGCCAGTTTCAGTAAATCCAGGCATTGCTAAAGCTAGGTCAACGATCGCGCTAAAATCATCGTTATCGAGATGGGTTAATCCCGGATAATCCACAGGACCGAGAGTAAAGACGCGATCGCTGTATGATTTATTTACTAGATCGAGAAGGTTTAAAAATTTTAGCCACAGGTAAATAAATGCAAGCTACACATCATCAACTTGTAGAGACTGAAAACCAATAATAATCGCGAACAACACAGGTTTAACAGCATGAATTTAACTCAATTTGATTAACCGCCACTTGCTGTAAAATTTTTAAACCTCGGAGGGAACCGCGAATTAAACGGGCTGCGGCTAAAGGTTGTCGGAGAAAGCTTGTTGCTAAAGGAAAAGCGCGTAATTTACCTGACTCAGTAATCGCTGAAGTCAGGTTAGGTAAATCATAAAGCGTATCATCGCTAACTACTCGAATAATTGCAGTTGCTACTTGTTTACTTTTCCAAGCTGATAAAACGGCAAATCCTTCCATATCAACCACATCAGCTTGATAGAGGTTTCCCAAACGTAGTTTTTCCTTCGCAGTACAAATCGGGATTTCCGTACTCAATCCAGTTACCAGCGCAGCGCGAGATGCCAAAGATCGGTAAACTTGGTTAGAGAGAACGCGATCGCACAAAATTTCTTCACCGTTGCTTGCTTGAATACAGCTTTTATAAACGACAACATCGCCAACTCGATAGCGAGACGATAAACTCCCACACAAACCCATCAGTAAGACTTTCTGCGGTGGTTGCTGCCATTTTTTTAACTCTCTACTGACAGCCTGAAAACCAATAGGAATCGGTAACACCACAGGTTTGCTAGAGTTAATTTGGCTTAGTCCGCGACTGACAGCCTGCCATTCTGCTCCTTGAGGAACTAAAATCGCATCTAGGGCTAAAGGCAAACTCTGTTCGTCGTTAAAATTCAAACTCATACCCGCAAAGGATACCACATGAAAACCACAACTCTTAAATTACTCGCGATCGCCACTTGTTTACCGATCTTATCGGCTGCGAGTTTACCCGTAGCTAATGCACAAACACCACAACAA
This sequence comes from Oscillatoria salina IIICB1, assembly GCF_020144665.1. Taxonomy (NCBI): domain Bacteria; kingdom Bacillati; phylum Cyanobacteriota; class Cyanophyceae; order Oscillatoriales; family Oscillatoriaceae; genus Oscillatoria; species Oscillatoria salina. The sequence goes on from NZ_JAAHBQ010000038.1 coordinate 44,619, forward strand.
AATACTCGCAACCGCTATCCCCAAGAATTAGTCAATAATTACACCAGAACTTGTTTAGCCAATTCTGTTGACTCTGGCTTAACCGAACGACAGGCACAAATTTTATGTAATTGTACCCTAAGAGAGTTCCAAAACCGTTATACTCTCGAACAGTTTAGCGAGATCATGCAGCAAGCGCGTGGTGGTGCAATTCCGCAAGCAGTCACAGAAATTGGTTTATCTTGTGCGGAAGAGTTGATTAACTAGGTTTTTGGGGACTGGGTTCAGTGAACAGTGAACAGTTAGCAGTGAACAGTTAGCAGTGAACAGTTTATCTTCCAATTCTCCCCAATTTCCCAGTCCTCAGTCCCTACTGATAATTGATAACTGATAACTGATAACTGAAAACTGAAAACTCCCTAATCCCCAATCCCCAATCCCCTATGTTACGCGATCGCTTAAATATCTCCCGGTTAGCAATTAAATATTCTTGGTTGACTATCTGCTTTTGGCTGGCTATAACTATGGCTGGGCTTTTGGCTTTTAGTTCGCTGAAGTATGCTTTATTTCCAGATATTACTTTTCCGGTAGTTGTGGTAAATGCGACTGCGGATTTTTCGACGGCTGGGGAAACTGAGAATCAGCTTACTATCCCGATTGAAAAACAACTTCAGTCTTTGTCAAGGTTAGACGATATTCGCTCGTCAACTTATCCCGGTAGAGCAGTTGTTAATGTATCTTTTACAGTGGGGACGAATATCGAGTCGTCGGTTAAGCAAGTAAAAACGGCTTTAGAAAACGTAGAGTTACCAGCCACAGCCAGTTTTGAAGTAATTCCGGTTAACTTGAACCAATCAGCCGCAGTTAGTTATGCGATCGCGTCTACTAGTTTTGATTTGAATCAGTTAACGGAAATTACCGAAACCGCCATTATTCCTGAAATTACTAATTTACCTGGTGTCTTACGAATCGATTTGTTGGGAAATGGTACCCACTCGGAAACTACGGAATTGGAATCTCCAGCTACTTTGGTTCGTTTTAATGGCGAAAATGCTCTAGCTTTCCAAGTGATTAAAGAAAGTGAAGCTAATACTTTGGAAGTAGTGAATCGAGTTGAAGAGATAGTCGCCAATTTACAAGCAGAATTACCAGAAGTAGAATTAACTTTAGCCGCTACCCAAGCAGATTATATTCGCGAAGCAACTCAAGCAACGATTGATGCTTTAATTTTAGCAATAGTTCTCGCTGTTGTAGTGATTTTCGTCTTTTTGCGAAATTGGCAAGCGACGCTAATTACAGCTTTAGCAATACCTGTTTCTTTGCTAGGAACTTTTATTGTCATGGCGATCGCCGGATTTAATCTCGAAACAATTACACTGTTGGCATTAGCCTTAGTAATTGGGATTATCGTCGATGACGCGATCGTTGATGTGGAAAATATTATGCGTCACATTGAAGCGGGAGAAACGCCAAAACAAGCAGCAATTTCTGCTACTAAGGAAATTGGTTTAACTGTTTCTGCTTCGACACTAACAATTGTCGCCGTATTTCTCCCGGTAGCTTTGATGGGGGGAACAATCGGACAATTTTTTAAGCCTTTTGGTTTAACAGTTTCCGCCGCAGTTTTGTTTTCTTTATCAGTTGCGCGAACTTTATCCCCCGTATTAGCAGTTTACTGGCTGAAAGGGACTGGCGATCGGGAATTGGGGACTGGGAATCGGGAATCAAAAGACAAGTTTAATTATTTTGAACGAAATTATCAGAACTTACTACAATGGTCGCTGAATCATCGTCAAATTGTCGTGGCGATCGCGGTTTGCAGTTTGATCGCGGGAGTAGCTTTAATTCCTTTAATTCCCAAAGGATTTATCCCGAAACTCGATCGCGGTGAATTCAATATTGTTTATACCACTGCTTTACCTCAATTATCAGGAGGTGCGAATGAAAATGTTAGTAAAGAGGAAGAAAATATCAATCTTCAATCTAACTCAGTTGTCAACGAAGAAACCGAATTTACAAATCAAGACACAGGAGATTCATTATTTGGTGAAGGTGCATTTGACTGGTTAGTAGATATCGCCAAATCGCCAACCAAAGTCTTATTAACTCGCACCCGAAAAGTAGGCGAACAACTCGAAGAAATAGTCCTAAACTTAGCAGAAGTAGAATCAGTTTATACAGTTGTCGGTGTTCGTGGCGAACCGAATCGAGGTAGATTGTATGTAAAATTAAAACGCGATCGCACTAACTCAACTACCGAAATTCAAGCCCAACTTCGCACCAGTTTACCTCAACTCAAAAACGTTACTACCAGCATTGAAGATATCCAATTTATCGAACTTGAAAGTACCAAACCTTTACAAGTAGCTTTTCTGGGAAATAATCACCAACAATTGCAAGAAATCGCCCAAGAAGTTAAAACCAAACTGGAAGAAATCCCCGGATTTGCAGATATAACCGCTTCGGGCGAAGATGATAACCAAGGAATCGAACGGCTGAATAACCAACCAGTTGCTTACTTAACAGCAAACCTCAACGAAAACCTAGCATTAGGAAAAGCCACAGATGAGGTAGTAGCGAGATCCAAACCAATTTTACCTGCTAATGTCATTTTAGACCTCAAAGGCGACTCGGGTCTCAGCAATCATGTCCTGAAAAACTTTACAGGTACAATAACTTTAGCAGTAATTTGTATGCTTGGTTTACTGCTATTACTCTTCGGCAGATTACTAGAACCAATTGTCGTTGCTTTATCACTTCCCCTCTCAATTGTTGGTGCAATGTTAGCACTTTTGCTAACTCAAAGCGACTTTGGCATGATTTCTTTAATTGGCTTAATTTTTCTCATCGGTTTACTTGACAAAAACGCACTTTTACTGATGGATTATGCCAATCAATTAAGACAACAAGGCTTAAATCGTACCGAAGCAATTCTCAAAACTGGAACCGTACGTTTGCGACCAATTTTAATGACTACCGCCTCAACAATTTTAGGAATGCTTCCCCTAGCAGTAGGCATAGGTGCAGGAGCAGAATTACGTCAGCCAATGGCGGTAGCAATTATTGGTGGTTTAGTTACTTCTACCTTACTGAGTTTAATTGTTGTTCCAGTCCTGTATACTTTGCTTGAAGACTTAGGGAAATTTAGAACCACAGATAAAAATCACCTTGGCTAAATTTCAACCCATGTTGCGCGCGTCAATATGAAGTACAAAGATTACCAAAAGTTAGATAGGATTAATGACGTAAATTTTGAAGTTTACATCATCTCTCAAAACAAGGAAGCATCGCGGTAGGATTTGTTTGTTTCCTGAAAGTTCCGTTGACGTAAAAGCTTTGCTGATAGTGTCTGATAATTTTTTTCTTCCTCTATGCTGTCTAAGTCCCGATAAAAAAACTTTTTCTCCTCAAAAGCTGGCATTAACTCTGTTAACCAGGTTGACTTATGGTCATATTTAGCAAAAAAGGGTCGCTTACACCAATCACTATTACGAGCCTGCAAAAACGAAAGCACAAATACCTTTTGATTATAAATCTCAGCTATACCGTCAATAACTACTTTTCCAGGCAAAGCCGACATCACCGGTCCTCGAACAGTTCTGCTAAGTCCAGACACTTTCTGAAGAGCCCCCTGAAATATTTCCCAAGCCAGAACTAGTGGAATCTCAAAATATGTTTTCGCTCCTGTTTGTCGCTCCACAAACATATAGTAGGGAATACAGCCTAGGCGAACTTGTGTTTTCCACATTCTGATCCAAACTTCTTTCGCATCATTAATATGACGTACTAAAGGACTTTGAGTTCGGATTTGCGCCCCTGTACCACGAATACGCCGTATAGCCTCTTGTGCGATCGGAGTTTCGAGTTCCCGCCAGTGGCTATAATGACCCATAACAGCCAAATGTTTTCCCGCCTTGACTACCTTCTCAAATAGAAGCAGAACTTCATCGGCATCCGGGTCTGTAACAAATCGATAAGGCCAGTAACCTAGCGATTTAGTGCCAATACGAATCGTCTGAATATGCTCAAATCCCGGACCGAGTAATGGCTCAATATATAGAGCAAGCTGCCAAGCCTTCATCGTCATCGGATCGCCACCAGTAAGGAGAATATCTGCGATCTCTTGATGTTGCTGTATATATTCTTGGAAGCGACCTGACTCACGAGTAGCAAACTTCCAGTCATCCACACCAACAAACTGTGGCCAGCGAAAACAGAAAGTGCAGTAGGCATGACAGGTTTGAGCAGCCGTAGGGAAAATCAAAACAGTTTCCGCGTACTTATGTTGCAAGCCTGCTACAGGTTTTGAGTCAAGCATCGGGACATTATACTCTTTCTGTCCCGATGGGTGAGGATTGAGACGACGACGAATTTCGTTAGCAGTTTCTCGGATTGCTTCTTTCGGCGCACCCTGCTCAAGCAGTTTAACCATTTGGTTAAAGTCTTCAGGATACAGCATATCCTGATGTGGGAAGGTTAAGCGAAAAATAGGATCGTCAGGAACAGCGTCCCAATCAATCAGTTCCTCTACCACATAGTTATTAGTTCTGAAGGGAAGAACTTGAGCAACTGTTTTCATTGCCCTTATTTCGGTCTCTGAAAACATCGATTTAATTTGGGGTAAATGATCGATGTTTCTCTCGTTATAAAAGCAAATTTTTTTCGTAAGACTATGTTTATTCATAATTGGTTAGTTGTTTTCTCTGTCTTGCGTTCATTTTCGGGTCTTAAAGAAAGCGTGAAAGTCAGGAGTTATCATCCGCTATACACAACTGCCATGCAAAATTGCAAAGATAGCGCTAAGGATTTTTGTGAATATTTAGACTCCAGGTTGTTCCCTCGTTTCCGAGACTTAGGAAATCAAGAATATGGTTTAGTTGGGAGCAAGTCTAACCGTAAAGAATTAGACAAGTTGGTAAGATCTAAAGTTTGCTCCAGGTAATTTCCCTGAAGCCAAGTTTGAACGCGATCGCGATAATAGGGACTCAAAGGATGACCTGCTTGACCTGGACTCAAAATTGCCCAGCTACGATCGGGGGTAGACAAGTCAGCAACAAATCGCCAAGTAGCAGCAATGATGACGGGGAAGTCCGGTTTAGTTCGATCGCTTGATTGTTTGTTGATGCTAGAAGAGCCACCACCGATAGCGAAGGAACTAGTATTGAACAAAAGATCTAAAGGTTTCACAACCCCTAAAGGATGAGTAAAAGTAACAGTATGCAACTCTCCCCATTTCCAATCAGCGATCGCTGAACCGAGTCGCTTTTGCAGATGTTCTAACGTAGTATCAAAACTACGCTCAGCCACTCCAGTCAGACCATCAGCAGGAAATATGGAGGCAACTTGTCCGCGACTGGCTTGAAGAATAAGGCGATCTGTAATCCCCTCAGCAGTAAGAAACATTCTCTCCCACAGGTTCGTACCAATAACCGGAACTAATAGCTCCTTCTGAAACTCCCGATACCAGGTTTGCCAAATTGCAGTAGCTGCACTGTCAGCGCGAGCCACAAAGTCCCAATTGGACAGAATCTCGATCGCCTGCTGCTGAACAGGCGTGGCTGCTGATTCCAAAGACGACAGCAAAATGGGGAGCAAATTCGCAGCCTGTAAGTCTGTAAAGTCATTTTGGAGAGCCTGCATATCTTCGACACGCCAATTTTCCGCAGTCTCTAGTTGCGAGACAATGCGCTGCTGTCGGTAGGGAGGAGCCCAGACAGAAGTAATGAAGTACGGATACCCATCATCTATAACCTTGTTATTTGCAGTAGCAATAAACCCAGCTTGGGGATTAACTACTTCTGGAAGCTCATCAAAGGGAATGAAACCCTCCCATTCGTACTCATCAGTCCATCCTGGCACGGGTAGCGTGCCATTTCCTTGACGACGAATGGGAATTTCACCATTCCCCCGGTAAGCGATCGTGCCGTCAACGCTAGCAAAAACAAAGTTCTGGGCGGGAGCTTGGAACAGGCGCAGGCTAGAGCGAAACTCTTGCCAATTGCGGGCATAGTTCCAGCCGAGTATGGCAGGAATCTCAGTGGTTGGCTTATGCCCAGTCCACTTTAGCGCTAGCATGACATCCAGTGGTTCCTTAACCTCTGTAGACAGGGGAGTAATAATCGGACCATGCCGCGTCACCAGGACTTCATGAAGGATAGGCTCTGACCTGCCTTTGACGTAGATCGGCTCTACCAAAACCTGCGCGGGTTCATAACTACCTTGATAGAGAAATTCCTTCGGGTTGTCGGGATTGGGTCTTTCAATGTACAAATCCTGAACATCTGGCTCGAGGTTGGTTAAGCCCCAAGCAATCTCCTGGTTGCGTCCCACAACAATCCCAGGCATACCTGCAAATGTGACTCCCATCACATTCAATTCTTCACCTGGCAAAACTAAATGGCTTTGATACCAAATCGCTGGAGTCTGGATGTAAAGATGAGGATCGTTCGCTAGCAAAGGTAAGCCAGTGGCAGTGTGCTCCCCAGCCAACACCCAATTATTGCTACCCAAATTGAGATTAGGTAGTGGAGCAGTAGCCAGCAGCTCTTCTAATGGAGGATGATATTGGCTGACATAGCGCATGATTGTCGGGGCATCTGCTGGATATTCTGCCAGTAGTTCTGAGGCTTGCTCAGCCCCAATGCGTTGAGTTACCTGGTAGCGCCAAACTTCATCTGACCAGTTGGTTCCTAAGTTGTACGCCATGAGCTTAGGAATGCAGATCGAGTCGATAATCGACCAAGGCTCTGGCTCATATCTCAACAGCGTGAATTCTGGGGGCAGTCGTAGTTCGCGCTTAGCTTGCTCGATCCAGGCATTTACCCCTTCAGTGTAAGCTTCCAAGATCTCCACAATATCCTGGGGATAAGCAGCTAATGATTCTTCTGATGCCCGCCGTAACATCAAGTCGCGGAAGAAGCGATCGGTTTCAATGGTTTCAGAACCAAAAATTTCGCTCAACTGACCTGATGCCGCTCTACGGCTGAGATCCATCTGAAAGAGGCGATCTGTGGCTGTGATGTATCCTTGAGCAAAATAGAGATCGTGGCGGTTGTCGGCAACGATGTGGGGAACTCCCGAAGTGTCACGGTAGACTGTCACCGGAGCTTGAATGCCAGCGACGGTTAGAGTTCCTGAAACTGGGGGCAGAGAGCGACGCAAGTACAAGTAACCGCACCCAATTATTCCCGCCGTTAGCACAAACACCATTAGCAGTCCGTAGATTAGCAGCCGTCTGAGTAGACGACTCCAAGAAGATGTCTTTATTAGTTTGAACATAATACCGTTTCACTTCAGGAGATGATCTAAAAGTTAATTAAGGGAAAAATTTTCGCCTTACCTTTTTGCCACTTCTTTTAACAATTGATATGTCTTCATTGGTTTGAAACCTTCATAGTATTGTTTGACTTCAGGAGAGGATTTAAAATTTAACCAATGTACGAATTCCAGCATTGCCCACCATCGGGTTTGGAAAGACCGTTTAGATAAAGAAAACTTGAGACCTTCAGGTAATAGATTAACTTGCTCCAAAAGGTTTTCTAGATTTTTTTGGGCGGCTTCTGGAGATAAAGTTCCTTTTTCTACTTGTTCTATTTCCTTAACCGCCTGTTTCAGGAAATAATTTACCTCTTTTATGTTGCCAAATTGATCGATTTTCAAGAAAGCTTCTCGATCTCCTTCTTTAAACTTTAGACGAGCAATCGCTAACTCAAAGAAACTGACGAATTCGGGAATTTGCCAAACTCCGTGCCAAGTTTTCCAAAGTTCAAAATCCTTAAAAGATATCAAAGCTCCGTAAACTAATTCATCGTTAAGATCGAGCAGGCGAGAATAAATTTCATTTAATTCTTCAAAGCGACTTTCAGAGAAATCGTTGTCTTTTACAGCTTCCAATATCAATTGGGCTACGTGTTTAACGCAATCGCAAGTTGAAGCGAGTCCTCTAGAGAATAAAGGATCGACAAAGCCGTAGGAATGATGAAGTAGACAATACCTGTCTCCAACGCATTTTTTAGAGGAATACTGTAGCCTATCTGTTGAAATCCATTCTCTCACCGATTTAGCATTTTTGAATTGCTCGTAAATACTTGGATATTGAGATATGAATTCAAAAAATTCTTGCTCTGGTGGAATATCTGTTTTGGGAAACCGTCGAGAATCTAACTGCAAACCGACACTACAAAGAGGATTTGTCGAGTTTTTATGGTTGTTAAACGGTATTACCCACATCCACCCTCCATCAAATAGATGATGGAGTGTTCCTTCATGAAAATTACCGGGCATCCCATGTACTTTTTGAGAATGAACGCAGGCTTCAAACTGTGACACGTCTAGCATATGCGTAAACAAAGTACGTGTATGAGTTTTCAGATGCGTTGGTTTTTCTCGCAAGTCAAATTTTTTAGCCAGTACGGAAGAGTATCCGCTTGCATCTACAACATACAGACCTGAAAATTTTTCTCCTTTTTCACTAGCGATGAAAACATCCTTGCCATTTGAATCAAACTCAATATCTGAGATTTGGCAATTTTGTTTGACGACAGCGCCATAATGGATAGCAAGATGTAGCAGATAGCTATCCAAGTCTTGACGGAAAAAATGAAGTTCTGCGCCATCTAAGTTAGCTTGTGTTATCTGATCTTTTTGCTGTTCCTGCCCTAAATGATGGTAGGCAAAGGAAACATTCTTTTTAACACCACAACTGCGTTCGAGTTTTTGCCCAATAACACCAGGATGTAATTCAGGTATATCAAATAGATCTGAAATTCCAGCTATAGCCTGAGTGGTGTAAGGAATGGTCGATTCACCGATAGTAAATTTCGGGTGAGAGCCTTTATCAATAATCAGAACTTTGACTTTATTTTTGGCTAAAATAGTACCCAATATCGTACCAGCCATGCCAGAGCCTAAGATGATAACTTGGTATTTTTCCTGCATATTTGTCTACCTCAAACAATATTTTTCAACTAACAATTGTTGAGCATGAAGTTCCATTTGATTCTGTGTATCCTTTTCTTGCCATAGTTAGCTCCACTTCATGCCATTTTTCATTTTTCTGGATAACACAGTTCTCTTTTTTTCTACCTCTTGCTAAAGCTAAAAAGATTTTGTAGTGCCTTCCGGAGCGGAGCCTACACTTTTTCATATTCAAGATTTTTGTTGATTAGTAAATACCTCATCAAGACAGATTTTTAACTGTTGTCCTAGTTCTTGAATATGCGGTTCGGCGAACATTGAAAAATGATTGCCTGGAACTTCAATAACCTTGATTGGTTGTTCGGAATATTTACTCCAACCTAAAAATGGATCGTCGCTATACAACTCTGCACTTTGGAAATCGTGAGGAATTTCTTCTCGAGCGCGGAACAGAGTAATTTCATTGGTATAAACCTGCAAAACATAATCTCGCATGGCTTGAACATGAGCTTTGAAAAGCTGGTAATAACGAAAATGTTGCTGAATTTCTGTGTTGCTGACGATGTTCGCTTTCTTCATCAAAAGATTGAATTGTTCCTCTGGTGTTAGATGGGAAATTTCGTTATAGGAAACTGACAAATCGATGCCGAACAAATATTTAAGTGCTTCAGCAGAACGAATTATAAATTTAGCATCATCATCTTTTGTCGGCTGAGGTTTAGTTTCTGGAATTATAGCATCAAATACTGCAAGCAAAGCTATTTTTTCTCCCTGCCGTTGCAGTTGTTGTGCCATCTCAAAAGCAATCAAACCACCGTAACACCAACCTGCCAAAAGATACGGACCTTTGGGTTGTACCGCCCGAATTTCTTCAATGTAATGAGTTGCTGTTTCCTCTACAGAAATAATCTCAGGTTCCTGTTGGATAGGACTCTGTTCTAAGGCATAAAATGGTTGTTCTGCATCGAGTTTACTGGCTAAGTTTGGGTAGGTGATGATATTTCCTCCGGCTGGATGTACGCAGAATAAAGGAATCCTTGAACCGGAAGACCGAATTGGCACTAAAGGAGAATCCGAATTTGAACCAATTTGTTGCTGGAGAACCTTAGCTAGGTTTTCAATTGTTGCGCCTTGAAAAAGAATAGAAAGAGGAAGTTTCTGCCCAAACCGCTCGTTAATTTGAGCTATTAAACGTGCAGCTAAAAGAGAGTGACCTCCCAATTCAAAGAAATCGTCCGTGACTCCAATTGAGCTGATATTCAGAAGATTTTCCCAAATCTGTACCAGAGCAAATTCCCAAGTATCCCGAGGAGGAACGAAGGATTCAGTAGAGTTAGCTCGGATAAGATCTTTAGTTGGAAGCGATCGCTTGTCTACTTTTCCACTTGGTGTGAGGGGGAAGGCATCCAAGACGGCGAAGGCAGAAGGCACCATATAGTCCGGCAGATTCTTGCGTAGGTAGCTGCGCAGTTTTGGCACTATATTGTCTGCATCTGTAACCACATAAGCGATGAGACGCCGCTCTCCGCGATCGTCTTCACGAGCAATGACAGCAGTCTCTTTAACATCAGGATGTTTAGCGATCGCTGCTTCAATTTCACCCAGTTCGATCCGGAAGCCGCGAATTTTTACGCGATCGTCGCCGCGACCTAAATATTCCAAATTACCGTCGTTCCGATAACGCACTAAGTCGCCAGTTTTGTAAAGCTTAGTTCCTGGTAAAAAGGGGTTATCGAGAAAATGTTTCTGGTTTAATTCTGGTCTATGCAAATAACTCCTCGCTAAGGGAACACCGCCAATGTATAATTCCCCAAATACTCCGATCGGAGTTGGTTGTTGATGACGATCCAAGACATAAACTTGCGTATTATCTATCGGACGACCGATGAAAACGCTGTTAGCTTTTTCCGGTAAGCAACTGGTGTCGTAGCAAATCACATTGGCAGAGACTTCAGATAAACCGTAAAAGTTGAGCAGTTTTGCTGACGGCATTAATTGACGGAAAGTTTGTGTTAAGTCGAGAGCAAGCGGTTCTCCACTGGTAATCCAAATTTTCAGCTTCGATAACTTCTTGGTTAGATCGCGGTAAGTATCTAACATTACCCCCAACAATGAGGGGACAAGCATGATTCGCGTAACCTGGTGGCGAGCAAGGGTTTCGATGAAAAGTCGGGTGTCTTTAACAATGGCATCGGGAATAATTACGGCTTGAAGTCCCTGAAGTAAGGGACCAAAAATCTCCCAGATTGAGTCTCCAAAACTAATAGCGGTTTTATGACAACAAATTTCCACTCCTTGGGGAGGGTAAGTTTTCCACATCCAGTTTAAGCCATTGACCGTACCTCGATGGGTGCCGAGAACGCCTTTGGGAGTTCCAGTTGAGCCAGAGGTATAGAGTACATAAGCAAGATTATCGGCACTGGATTTACTGACAGGGTTTTCCTGGCATTCTCGAGCGATTGAATCTTGGCAAGTATCCAGGCAAACAGTTTTAGCTGTGCTTTCCCCTTCGAGAGATTCTGAGAGTTTTTCTAATATTTCCTGTTTAGTTAATAGCACCGATGCTTGGGAATCAGAAAGCATGAAAGCAAGGCGACTGCTTGGATAGTTGGGGTCGAGGGGAATGTATGCACCGCCAGCTTTGAAAATCGCCAGCACCCCGACGACCATTTCCACCGAGCGTTCTAGGCAAATAGCGACTAGGGTTTCGGTTGTGACTCCTAACTTTTGCAAGTAATGGGCGAGCTGATTTGCTTTCTGGTTGAGCTGGCGATAGGTAATCTGTTCCGCTCCATCAATTAAAGCTAAGGCATCAGGGGATTTTTCGACTTGCTGCTCGAATAATTGATGGAGAGAGGCATTCTCTGGATAATCTTGGTGAGTATCATTCCACTCCACTAATAGTTGCTCTCGCTCTTTAGCTGTCAATATTGGTAATTCAGAGATGTGCTGATTGGGGTCGGCAACAATGCTCGACAAGAGAGTTTGGAAATTACCACTCCAGCGAGCAATCGTTGCTGAATCAAACAGATCGGTGTTGTACTCCCAAAAGCCCGTTAATCCTTGCTCGGATTCAGCGATCGACACGGAAAGATCGAGCATGGCTGTGCCGCTATCGATCTCCAAAGTCCGTAAGGTTAAACCAGCAACCTCTCGAACTGGTATGGGGGCATTTTGTAGCACAAACATCACCTGAAATAGAGGATTAAAGCGATCGTCTCGTTTAGGTTGTAATTCCTCTACCAATTTCTCGAAAGGTAAATCCTGATTTGCATAAGAGTCAAGAGTTACCTCTCGTACCCGACTTAGAAGAGTGCGAAAACTCGGATTGCCACTGAGATCGGTACGCATCACCAAAGTATTGACAAAAAAGCCCAGTATCCCTTCGAGTTCGGGTCGATTGCGGTTAGCAATGGGAGAACCGATCGGGATGTCTTCTTGCTCTGTATAGCGATAAAGCAATGTATTAAAGGCTGCTAGCAAAATCATGTATAAAGATACTTCTTCTTGCTGGCTTAATTTATTAAGTGCCTCTGTCAAAGTTTTGGGGAACCTAAAGTATTGCTTTGCACCATTAAAAGTGGCAACAGCAGGTCGCGGACGATCCGCAGGCAACCGCAATACGGGTAGTTCGCCCCCTAATTGTTGCTTCCAGTAATTTAGTTGGGTTTCGATCTGTTCCCCTGGCAAATTTTCCTGTTGCCAAACAGCAAAGTCTGGGTAATGAATGGGAAGTTCGGGTAGGGGTGAAGGTTGACCTGTGGAGAAAGCAGCATATAGCGTTGCTAATTCCTTTAGGAATACACCTATAGACCATCCATCCGAAACAATGTGGTGCATAGTCAACAGGAAAATATGCTCTTTTTCACTGATGCGCAGTAAAGTTGCTCGTACCAGGGGTCCTTGAGTTAAGTCGAAAGGTTTTTTAGCTTCGGAAGTTGCTAGTAAGTGAACTTCTCTTTCCCAGTCTTGACCCGATAAATGTTCGAGGTTGACTTTCGCTAACTCCCAAGATAATTCAGGCGCGATCGCTTGCATTGGCTGCCCATCTACGATCGCAAAAGTCGTGCGCCAACCTTCGTGACGTCTCAGAATTTCGTTAAGACTTTGCTGGAGAGCTGTCACATTGAGCGTCCCCTTTAAATGAAGGGCACAGGGAATATTATAGAAGGGACTCCCGTTGTAAAGCTGGTCGATGAACCACAGCCTCTGTTGGGAAGAAGACAAGGGAACAAAGTCGGAGTCTGGACGTTTGGGAATTGTCTGAGCTTTAAATTTACCTCCCTTCCATTTTTCCAGAAGGGCTTTTTTGGCTGGGGATAAATTAGAGGATTTTTTGTTCATGTTTCTTTGATAATTGCTAGTTGTAGATTGCTCTACTTATCCGTAAACCTGTTTGAGTTCGTTTACTTAAATCACTTGACTATTAACTAATTAGCTAAAAAAAGTTCGACTTCCTCCTCAGATAATTCTTCTATTTTTTCCAGGAGAAGTTCGTCAACTATTTCTGCCTGATTTGCTACCGTTGATGCCTGAAGTAAAAGCTCGCGCATTGGTAAATCCACTGGGAAGGTTGCTCGCAACCGGGAAACCATTTGGATGGCGATGACGGAGTCTCCCCCTAACTCAAAAAAGTTGTCATAAATACCAACTTGCTCAATGCCGAGGACTTCTTGCCAAATTTGGGCAATTTGTTTTTCTAGCTCGTTAGTCGGAGCCACATAAGAATTATTGAGATTCGGTCTGGAGTAGCTTGAAGGCGAATCTGTTTGACTGGAAGATTTTGACTTTAGTTTCGGGTCGAGTTTAAAAGCAAGATCCCTTCTTGGTTTTAGCGCCACTGTGGAAACAATAACCTGAGTCATCTCACCCAGAGATAAAATCCGTTTAAATACCTCTATGCTTTCTGTTGGGGCGATCGCGGTTAATTCCGCTCCTGCGGCTTCTTGTTCTTTGGTTATATTTAATTGCAATCTGTCCCAATTTACGGTCAGCCAAGGCGAGGAATGAGTTTGATTGTGTCTGTAAGCCAAAGCATCCATGAACAGGCTGACTGCCGAATAAACAGCTAAGCCAAATCCCCCTAAAACGGAAGATAATGAAGATAGGATGAGATAAAAATCTAACTGCCGCTCTTGCAATACTTTTTCTAAAACAACAATCCCCCGACATTTAGAGTCAAGTATTTGTTCTAACTCAGTTTTGCCGATTTCTTGAATCGAGGAAAACAAATTTTCGCTTTTATTCCCAGGTGAATAGATAACCCCGTGAATTTGACCAATGTTCTCAGGGGCAAGGCTCTGGTGCATTTGTTCGTAATCATTAATATCCGCCGAAACGACCAAAACTTCTGCCCCCAGTTTCTCCAATCCTTGCAAGGTGCAGATCTTACGACTAACCTCATCTTGGCGATCGCTTTTTTCTAGCCATTGGGCGTATTCTTCTTGGTCAGGGAAAGCAGAATCCTCGATGAATATTAGTTTGGCTTGCACGGTTTGGGCAAGATATTCTGCCAAGACAACTCCCATACCTTCTAGTCCGCCAGCGATCAGGTAAACTCCCTGTTTTCTTAGGGGTGTTTTTTCAGCGACTGCGGACTCTAGACGCACTGGCTCAAATGTTTGTACCCAGCGAGAGCGATCGCGGTAAGCTACAACTTCATTAGTTGACAATGTGGTTAATTCGCCCAAAAGTTGGTCTAGGAGTTTTTCTTCTTGCCAAGTCCCCGACTGGGGAAGAACTACATCAATATTCCGGCAGGCGATCTGGGGATATTCTTGGGGAATTACCTTAGACAGTCCTAACACCGTTGCTCGATCTGGATCGAGCGTCTCTTTGCCGTTGACTGCCTGGATTTGATTCGATACCACCCAGAGTTGAAGGCGCTCTGTAATCTTCTGCTTGCCCAGGCTCTGCACTAAAAACAGCAAACTATAGAATTCTCGATACTTATCCATTTGGCGATCGCCTGGAGCGATCGCACTCCATAAATAAGCAATCTTTTGAGGAGTTTTACCTAAAGCAATCAGTTCTTTGAGTAAGGCATCATAGTCATCGCGGTTTTGGGGATTTATGCCATAGACATCCTCACTGAATTTGGTAAATTGTTCTGCTACCTTCACGCTAATGACATCTTGACCCCTATTTTCTAGTCTGTTCGCTAACTGGGAACCCACCCCAAGCCCATCGACGAACACGAGCCATTGCTCGTCCCCAGACTCTTCCTGAGACGAAAAGGTTGCATTAGGTATCAAAGAGCGTTTCCATGAAGGGATGTAGAACCAATCTGCAATATCCTGTTTTTTATCTAATCTTACTGGTTGACTACTTGAAGACAATGATGGCAACTTCGCCTCAACCCAATAACGCTGGCGCTCAAAGGGATAGGTGGGCAAGGGAATGCGATGACGTTGCTCGTTTTGAAAAAATGCCGACCAATCTAGCTTTACTCCCAACAGCCACAGTTGCCCTAATGTTTTCAATAAAAACGCTTCATCCGAGCCTGATTCTTGGGGATGGCGCAGGGAAGTTAACACTACCTGTTCGGGTTTCTTCTCAGGATGAGTTCTGGCTAATTTACTCAACGTCCGACCCGGTCCTACTTCCAGCAGAATTTGAGACGCTTGTTGGCACAACTGTTGCAAGTTGTCCGCAAAGCGCACTGTCCCGCGCAGATGAGAAACCCAATAGCTCGCCGATGTTGCCTCTTCTGCTTTAATCCAGGTGCCCGTGAGATTGGACAAGTAGGGGATTTGTGGCGGCTTGAGCCTGAGTTGTTTGACTTGCTGTGCAAACAACTCCATCATCGGCGCCATCATCTGGGAATGAAAGGCATGGGAGGTATGTAAGCGGCGGCAAGCCACTCCCTCACCAGCCAATTGTTTCTCGAGTAACTCAATCGCATCCGTCGGACCAGAAACTACGCACGAGGATGGACCGTTAATCGCTGCCAGAGACAGTTCCTTGCCCAGTCTGGGTTGTAATTCCCCTTCCCCAAGGGACACTGCCACCATGCTTCCCTGGGGCAATTGCTGCATCAATTGACCTCGTGCTGCCACCAGCGCCAAGGCATCTGCCAACGAGAACACCCCAGCGAGCGTCGCCGCCACATATTCTCCGATACTGTGACCGACCATCGCCGCCGGACGCACCCCCCATGCCATCCACAACTGAGCCAGAGCATACTCAATCACAAACAGTGCTGGTTGAGTAATCGCCGTCTGTTGTAGTTGCTCGCTCGCCTTCGCGATGTCTTCTGAGCCTGGGAAAAGCAGCTCGCGCAGTTCCACTCCCAGGAGAGGTTTGAGCATCAAGGAACACAAATCCACCTGTTCGCGAAATATCTGCTCCACCTCATAGAGTTCTGCTGCCATCTGAACGTACTGCGCCCCCTGTCCGGAAAACAGAAACACCACCGGACGATGACCGGGCGGTTGATAGTTCGTGAAAACCCTTTGTGGCTCTTGGTTTTCCAAGATTTTTCCCACCTCTTCCCCCTCTCGAGAGAGTACGAACCGCCGATAGTCGAAAGCCCGGCGCCCCACCTGAAGCGTGTAAGCCAGATCTGCCAGCTTCAGCTCCGGATGCCGTTGCCAGTGAGCCGCCAAATTAGCCGTTGCCGTCTCCAGAGCCGAGCTAGTTTTGGCTGAGAGCAGCAGTAACTGCCAGGGGCGAGATTGCCCCGAAGGCTGCCTGGTGGGCGCTTCTTCCAGGACGACATGAGCGTTAGTTCCACCAAAACCAAAAGAACTGACGCCAGCACGGCGGGGGATTCCATTAGTTTTCCATTCTTCAAGCTTGGTATTAACGTAGAAGGGACTATTGTCGAAGTCAATTTCTGGATTTGGTTGTTGAAAGTGCAGGCTGGGAGGAATCTTTTGGTGTTTGAGCGCCAAGATTGTTTTGATCAAACCAGTGACACCAGAAGCTGAATTAAGATGACCGACATTAGTTTTCACCGAACCAATCGCGCAAAAGTTCTTCTTCTGGGTACTCGCATCAAATACCTTCTTCAGTGCGCTAATTTCAATCGGATCTCCCAGAGCTGTGCCAGTTCCATGAGCTTCTATGTAGGTAATTGTTTCCGGCTCAACCCCAGCAATAACCTGAGCTTCAGCAATTACTTTTGCTTGACCAACTACACTTGGGGCAGTGAAACCCACTTTTCCTGAGCCATCATTATTGATGGCTGAACCTTTGATCGTTGCGTAAATGCAGTCCCCATCAGCTAAGGCATCCTTTAGTCTCTTGAGTACGACAATGCCTACCCCATTACCCATAATGGTACCCTTTGCTTGAGCATCAAAGGCTCGGCAGTGACCATCGGGAGAAGTAATCCCTTCATTTTGATACCAATAACCTGTCTTATGTGGAACTGTTATCGTAATGCCACCCGCCAAAGCAAGATCGCACTCATAGTTCAGCAATCCTCGGCAAGCCAAGTGAACAGCTACTAATGAAGTAGAGCAAGCTGTATTGACGTTGATGCTCGGACCTTTGAGATTCAACTTGTAGGAGACTCGCGTCCCGACATAGTCCTTGTCATTTCCCACAAAAATTTGCATTTGCGTACTCAGCAAGTCGATCGGGTTATAGCTCGAATTCAGATTGCTATGAAAGTAAGTACTCAGGTTGCTCCCAGCATAAACACCCGTCCAAATTTTGTCCCCTCCTGGGTTATAACCGGCATTTTCCAGTGCTTCCCAGGCACACTCTAGGAAAAGACGGTGTTGCGGGTCCATGATTTCAGCTTCTCTGGGGGAAATATCAAAGAAGGAAGCGTCAAACATCTCGATGTCTGAGAGTACCGACCCCGCTTTGACATAGTTGGGGTCGCGTAGCCAAGCTGGGTCTACACCTGAAGCCGTCATTTCTTCATCGGTGTAGAAAGAAATCGACTCTTGTCCATCGCACAGATTCTGCCAAAACTGATCGACACTTTTGGCTCCTGGAAAGCGACCGACCATACCGATTACAGCTATGCCTTTCACAGAATTGTTTAATTCTCGGTTATTCACGCGCTTTCCTCCTTTTTTCAATCAGTTGTGCTTCTTCTTCCATAGCTTCTTGCAGCCTATTGGCGCGTTCATTGACTTGCTGAAATGCTAGTTCTTCAACCTGTTCTCCACTGAGATATTCTGCCAAAGCACTTATGGTCGGATACTCAAATGCTTCCGCTATGGAGAATTCTTTGTTTAAAGTTTTTTGCAGTTTGCTGCGAACTTGGACTATGAGAAGTGAATCTCCACCTAATTCAAAGAAGTTGTCATGAATACCTACTTCCTTAATTCCGAGAACCTCTTGCCAGACTTTAGCAATCTGTTGCTCAATCTCATTTTTGGGAGCAATATATTCATTATTAAGTTGAGGTCTTGAGTGTGTCGGTTGTATCGTTTGGGAGAGGTTAGCCTTCTCGAAGCTTGACAGTAAATTGGGTTGACTATAAGTTTGGTGATGTTCGCGCCAAGTAAATAAATCACTGGGACAGATCAAAACCTGTGGCATTGTACTCCCCAGTATTCGGCTAAAAACCTCAATGGTTTCTGATGTTGATAACCAATCTTCTCTAAAAGAGTCACTTGGTAATTGGTTGGTGGGTACGGTTTCTTTTTGAAAATTAACTGGGGAAGGGGTGGAAGACACAGAAGGTGAGGAGAGAGGAAAAGTCATCTTCTCTTTTGCTTCTGGAGTTACTATCTCTTCGGAAACCATCAGCTTTCTTAGAGCTTCTGGATCTTGCTGCGATACCACGATCTTACCGATATGCTTCCCTTGAGCCATATATTCAAAGGCATCAGCCACTTCTGTAATTGGAAATACTCGAAGAGGAAGTGGGAAAAAATTTCCTTCTTTGAAGACTTTTACGACTTCGCGAGTCAAGGAAATATGGTTAAAGCGTTCTATATTGGGGTGGATAGCGGAGAAAGTTAAGTTTTTCTCAAATGGTCTTAGATCCAATTTGCTGTTATTGAGGATATCCCTCTGACCAATTTCGAGAAAGCGTCCATAGGGTGCCAAAACTGAAAGGCTTTTAGAGAGGAATTCCCCTCCTAATGAATTCAAAACTACATCCACACCCCTGCCATCGGTGCGTCTCATCACTTCATCGGCAAAATCCAGCGTCCGGGAATTCATGACGTGCTTAATGCCCTTGGAGTGCAAAAATTCCCGTTTTTCAGGGGTACCGGCGGTGGCGAAAATTTCTGCTCCTACCCATTGAGCTATTTGCACCGCAGCCATCCCCACACCACCTGCGGCTGAATGAATCAGAACGCTCTCCCCTTGGGAAAGCCTGCCCACTTTGATCAGGGAATAGTAAGCTGTGGAAAAGGCGATCGGAATTGTTGTTGCTTCCTCTAAACTAAGATGTTCCGGTTTTGGTGCTACGAACTTAGCGGGAGTTGTGATAAATCGGCTAAAGCAGGAAGAACCAAGGGCAATAACTTCATCTCCGAGTTGAAAATCTTCAACGCCTTTCCCTAATGCGACTATTTTGCCAGCACACTCGAAACCAAACTCGAAGGCAGAATCAGTGGGAACCGGAAGCAATCCCATCCCGATCAGCACTTCCATGAAGTTGAGACCAGTCACTGCCACTTCGATTTCTACCTCACCCAGACCAGGTTGCTGGCGTGCGGTCGGTTGAAACTTCAGGGTATCTAAGATGCCGGGGGTGGAGATGCTCAAAGAGAAGTTCTCGCTTTCTTTGACAGCTAGCGTTTTTTCCCTTTGAGGGGCAGATTGTTTAGGGGTGGTGGTGTCGGCTTTTCCTAGATTTACCTTTCTCAGGGTATATTCTTCAATTTCAACCAGTTCAGTTCCCCGCTCATCCAGGATGGTGATGTTGAAGCTCACAGATCCTTGTTCAGACTGATTATTTTCTAGCACTCTGATATAGCTATAGACCTTAGCTGGCAGAGAGCCTTCGATCCTCAGCCTTTTATAAACAAACGGTAGATAAGTACCTTCATCGAGAAATTTGCCAGCCAGGAACCCAGTAGCAGAGTCTAACAAGGCGGGATGTAACTTATACGAGTTGAGGTCATCAGTATATGCTGCTGGCAGTTCTAGAAGTGCTAACCCCTGATTTGTCCCAATTTTTACTTGTTTCAAGTTGTTCCATCTTGCCCCGAACTTGAGGAATTGCGATCGCGTTTGACGCTCTCGTTCGGTAATGATTATTTCTTCTTGATTGCACTGGGCTGCAATTTCGTCAATTTCATATTTTTTAGGCTGTCGTACCTCTATACAGGCTATTTCACCCCGGGCATGTTCAATCCATTGTTCTGACTCCGAATGCGATCGGCTCATAATCAAGAATTCAAAGCTATCTCCCTGCTTTTTCAGGAGGGTGCGAATCTCTTTTTCCTCATCCTCTTCTACTGTCAAGGGAGTCAGGAAAGTTATTTCCCGGATTTCCAGCGTCCCGTTCTGAGTGTGATTTTCACAAGCAGCTCTGACCAATTCCAGGTAAGCTGTCCCCGGAAGTGTCGCTTTACCCATGACTCTGTGTTCGTCTAGAACCCAGTGCTTGCTGGCGTTCAAATTAGAGATATAGATCTCCTGCTTTGAATCCTCGACTAGACATTGCTCGAATAAAGGGTGTGCGACGGATTTCGTTTTTGCTGAGAAAATCTTCGGGATATGCTTGGTACCCTCCACTCCCATGCCACTTTCTTTCCAGCCATACCAGTTAATAGACACGGTAAACCTGCCATCTCTGGATGTTTTGTGGTGAGCAAAGGCATCAAGAAAGTTATTGGCTCCAGCATAGGCTATCTGCCCTGGTAGCGGCATGATTGAAGAACCTGACGAACAGAGAACCAAAAAATCTAAATCAACATCTTTGAAGATGGTATCGAGTACCAGCGTACCTTTGACCTTCGGTGCGAGAACACTTTCTACTTGCTTGATAGTTTTTCGCGCGATCGCACTATCACCAAGAACTCCTGCTGTGTGGATAACGCCATCGATCTGACCAAACCGCTCCTGAGCTTGAGCGATCGCTTCTTGCATTTGTTCGAGGTTAGCTACATCGGCACTAATTACTAAGACTTCAGCTCCCAGTTGTTCGAGTTCCTGAACTTTACGAATCTTGCGGCTGACGTCATCGTTTCGATCGTGAGCGAGCAGCCATTCAGACCACTCATTGCGGCGGGGAAAAGCTGAACGCCCTATCAGGATCAGTTTGGCTCGGACTGTCTTTGCCAGATGTGTGGCGAGCAGGTTAAGTCCGAGAAATCCCAGTCCACCTGTAATTAGGTATACTCCCTCTTCCCTTAATCGTGGTGTTTCTTGGAACTGTCCATCTAAGCGGGCAGGCTCAAAGTCTTGCACCCAACGATGGACGCTACGGTAGGCAACAACTTCGTCAGAGATCTGGGCAGCGAGTTCCGCGAGCAGTTGGTCTACGAGTTTCTCCTCTTGCCAACTTCCGCCAGAGGGAAGAACGACATCAATACTACGACAGGAGATGTTTGGGTATTCTCGCGGGATGACCTTAACGGCTCCGAGTAAAGTCGCCTTCTCTGGTACTACCATTTCTTCCCCGGTTACTGCCTGCATGCTGTTGGAGACGACCGAGATTTCCAACTCATGGGTAAGATTTTGTTTTCCCAGTGCCTGGACGAGAAACAGCAGACTGTACAATCCTTTTTCTTGAGCTTTGTTAATTCCTTCAAGTCCCGATCCCGGATGGGGCGTAACACTCCATAAATGAGCAATCTTTGTTGGGGTCAAACCAAGGGCACGGAGTTCTTTGAGCAGGGCATCGTAATCATCCCCATGTTGCGGGTTGATGGTATACAGGCGTTGACTTCCTCCGTTTGTAGGAGATTCGCTCTCGCTACTAAATTGCTCCCCAATTCTGACAGCGATCGCTTTTTTACCCTCAGCTTCGAGTTGCTTAACTATTTTGCTACCCAAACCCCACTCATCAACAAACACTAACCAGCATCCTAACTGAGTTGCCTCAACCCTTGATTGAGAAGATTTCTGTAGCACCGAGCGTTTCCATGAAGGGATGTAGAACCACTCAGCCATATTCGGGTTTTTGCCTAATGAGACTAGAGGCGTCCGTTCGGCTCCTTTTTGCTCATGCTCAAAGGTCGTGGTGAATGCAGCAGGTGCTAAGTTGCTTGCTGAGGTTGAAGCCTGGGCGACGATAATATGCTGCCCAAAAGCATTAGTTTCCGAGAAAGTTTCCATCTCTCTAAACCCATGAGCTCGGAGTGCCTCCAGCCATTTTTCCTTAGATAAAAATGGATTGCCCTGGCTGCGTTCCTCATCCTCTAATGGATTCATCAGCAGCCCCCAAGTGAGATCGAAGTCTAACTGTGGTTGAGTGAACTCCCAGAGCAAAAGGAAGCCTCCTGGAGCCAATAAAGAGCGCACGCGATCGAGAGTTTCTCCCATGTTTCGGGTCACATGTAGCACATTGGAAGCTACTACCACATCAAAACTATGGCTGGAGTACCCCTGCTCTTGAGGAGACTTTTCGATGTCTAATAAACGGTATTCAAAGAATGGATAGTCGCTAAACTTCTGTTTAGCTTGGGTTAAGAACCCACCACCTAGGTCGGTAAAAGTGTAGTTGGTTTGTTTGGACGGCAGCACGGGTAGCAATGCGCTCGTGGTGGTACCAGTTCCAGCTCCGATTTCCAAAATTCTCAGGTTAACCGACGGTGGCAATAACTTCACCACCTCTTCTAGGCTTGACCGCATTATCGCTGTATGGTATTCGATCCAGGGAATCTCTATCTCTGAACTTTCTGTTATCTTTTCGTAGATCAGAGCATTGAACAACTCCAGAGGTTCTTGCTCGCCAATAAGTACCGCGACTAGATTTTCACCACAGATCTGGACTAAATCTACCTCTTGAGGCGTATCTGTCCATCTGACTCTGACTTCTTCTAACAGAGCATCCACAGAGTCCTTTGATAAGGGGAGAAGGTTGGTAAACCTCTCTCCATCTTGCTGAAGATGACCTTGCTCTACTAGGTCTTGCAGCCACCGAGACAATAATTGCCGATAGCGAGGAATAATCTGACATTGCTCGAATAACTCCTCAAAAGAATAGTTGTCGTCGGAATTTATAAAAGCACCTAAACCCCTCAAGGCAAGGTTCATGTAGGCAAGACACAAACGCTCCAACCACTTTTTGTTTTCTAGACAAACTTGCTCGTCAAATTCTGAGATTCCAGCACTTGCCTGACGCTGACCAGCTTCTACCAGAGATTCCCAAAGCTTTTCTACTGTTGGTAAGATCCGAACCTGTTCCCTGGAAGGCGATAGTTTTGGTGGCTCAACCCAATAACGCTGGCGCTCAAAGGGATAGGTGGGCAAGGGAATGCGATGACGTTGTTCGTTTTGAGAAAATGCCGACCAATCTAGCTTTACTCCCAACAGCCACAGTTGCCCTAATGTTTTCAATAAAAACGCTTCATCCGAGCCTGATTCTTGGGGATGGCGCAGGGAAGTTAACACTACCTGTTCGGGTTTCTTCTCAGGATGAGTTCTGGCTAATTTACTCAACGTCCGACCCGGTCCTACTTCCAGCAGAATTTGAGACGCTTGTTGGCACAACTGTTGCAAGTTGTCCGCAAAGCGCACTGTCCCGCGCAGATGAGAAACCCAATAGCTCGCCGAAGTTGCCTCTTCTGCTTTAATCCAGGTGCCCGTGAGATTGGACAAGTAGGGGATTTGTGGCGGCTTGAGCCTGAGTTGTTTGACTTGCTGTGCAAACAACTCCATCATCGGCGCCATCATCTGGGAATGAAAGGCATGGGAGGTATGTAAGCGGCGGCAAGCCACTCCCTCACCAGCCAATTGTTTCTCGAGTAACTCAATCGCATCCGTCGGACCAGAAACTACGCACGAGGATGGACCGTTAATCGCTGCCAGAGACAGTTCCTTGCCCAGTCTGGGTTGTAATTCCCCTTCCCCAAGGGACACTGCCACCATGCTTCCCTGGGGCAATTGCTGCATCAATTGACCTCGTGCTGCCACCAGCGCCAAGGCATCTGCCAACGAGAACACCCCAGCGAGCGTCGCCGCCACATATTCTCCGATACTGTGACCGACCATCGCCGC
Organism: Oscillatoria salina IIICB1; assembly: GCF_020144665.1. Classification (NCBI taxonomy): domain Bacteria; kingdom Bacillati; phylum Cyanobacteriota; class Cyanophyceae; order Oscillatoriales; family Oscillatoriaceae; genus Oscillatoria; species Oscillatoria salina. The sequence continues at coordinate 68,604 of NZ_JAAHBQ010000038.1, forward strand.
CGGACGCACCCCCCATGCCATCCACAACTGAGCCAGAGCATACTCAATCACAAACAGTGCTGGTTGAGTAATCGCCGTCTGTTGTAGTTGCTCGCTCGCCTTCGCGATGTCTTCTGAGCCTGGGAAAAGCAGCTCGCGCAGTTCCACTCCCAGGAGAGGTTTGAGCATCAAGGAACACAAATCCACCTGTTCGCGAAATATCTGCTCCACCTCATAGAGTTCTGCTGCCATCTGAACGTACTGCGCCCCCTGTCCGGAAAACAGAAACACCACTGGACGATGACCGGGCGGTTGATAGTTCGTGAAAACCCTTTGTGGCTCTTGGTTTTCCAAGATTTTTCCCACCTCTTCCCCCTCTCGAGAGAGTACGAACCGCCGATAGTCGAAAGCCCGGCGCCCCACCTGAAGCGTGTAAGCCAGATCTGCCAGCTTCAGCTCCGGATGCCGTTGCCAGTGAGCCGCCAAATTAGCCGTTGCCGTCTCCAGAGCCGAGCTAGTTTTGGCTGAGAGCAGCAGTAACTGCCAGGGACGAGATTGCCCCGAAGGCTGCCTGGTGGGCGCTTCTTCCAGGACGACATGAGCGTTAGTTCCACCAATGCCAAAAGAACTGACGCCAGCACGGCGGGGGGTTCCATTAGTTTTCCATTCTTCAAGCTTGGTATTAACGTAGAAGGGACTATTGTCGAAGTCAATTTCTGGATTTGGTTGTTGAAAGTGCAGGCTGGGAGGAATCTTTTGGTGTTTGAGCGCCAAGACTGTCTTGATCAAAGCAGTGACACCAGAAGCTGCATCCAGATGACCGACATTAGTTTTCACCGAACCAATCGCGCAGAAGCCCTTCTTCTGAGTATGAGGAGAAAAAGCTTGTTTCAGCGCCGCGATTTCAATCGGATCTCCCAGAGCTGTGCCAGTTCCATGAGCTTCTATGTAGGTTACTGTCTCTGCTTCAATACCAGCTAGGGCTTGAGCTTCTAAAATCACTGCCGCTTGACCATCTATACTGGGGGCTGTATAGCCAATTTTCAAAGAACCGTCGTTATTGATGGCTGAACCTTTGATCGTTGCATGAATGCAGTCCCCATCCGCCAAGGCATCTTCTAATCTCTTGAGTACAACAATTCCTACCCCGCTACCAATAACAGTCCCCTGTGCTTGAGCATCAAAAGCTTTGCAGTGTCCATCAGGAGAAAGAATCATGCCCTCTTCGTACAAATACCCAGCCTTTTGGGGAACGCGGACGGAAACGCCACCAGCCAACACCATATCGCATTGGTAATTCAGCAAGCTTTGGCATGCCATTTGGACAGCTACTAATGAAGTGGAGCAGGCAGTGTTGACATTGACACTCGGTCCGGTCAGATTTAACTTGAAAGATACTCGTGTAGGGACAAAGTCTTTATCGTTGCCAATCTGTAATTGATAAACTTCCGCAGCTCCTGAGAGTTGACGGTTTGAACTCAGGTTTTGCAATAAATAAGCATTCAAACCTGCTCCAGCGTAAACACCAATCCGACCGTCGTAGGTTTCAGAGTTGTAACCAGCACTTTCAAGAGCTTCCCAAGCATATTCTAAGAAGAGACGATGTTGGGGGTCGGTCACTTCAGCTTCATGAGGCGTAAAGTTAAAGAATGAAGCATCAAACATTTCAATGTCTGACAACACACCTCTTGCTCTGACATAGTTAGAGTTATTTAGTAAAGCTGGGTCTATACCTGAAGCTAATAACTCCTCATCGTTGAAAAAGGAAATAGACTCGACGCCGTTGCTTAAATTCTGCCAAAACTCATCAATATTTTTAGCTCCCGGAAACCGACCCGCCATGCCGATTATGGCTATAGTTTCTACGGAATTATTGCCTGTTTTCCATTCATCCATTTGCCTTTCTTCCTTGTTGCTTCATCAGTTGTTTTTGCTTTTTAATCGCTTCTTTTTGCTTTTTAATTGCTTCTTTTTGTTGACTAGCACGACCTTGTATTTGCCGAAAAGCAGGATTTGTACCCTGATGTTTCTGGCTAATATATTCTGCCAAAGTCTCGATCGTTGGATATTTAAAAATGTCAATTACTGATAGCTTTTGCTCAAAGATTTCATTCAGTTTTGCTTGAATTTTGACCAGGAGTAATGAATGTCCACCCAGGCTAAAGAAATTGTCATTAATACCCACCTTTTCTAGTTGAAGAATTTCTTGCCAAACAGCCGCAATGATCTGTTCGGCTTCTGTCTGTGGTTTTACATAAGCCTCCTCTAACTCTGGGCGACCTTCTGGTGCAGGTAAGGCACGACGGTCTACTTTGCCATTTGGCGTTAGCGGCATAGCTTCTAACATCACGAAAGCTGATGGCAGCATATATTCAGGTAGTTTCTCCTTAAGGAAGTTTCGCAGTTCACTAGTTGTAGGAACTTGTTTTTGGTTCGGAATGTCATCTGAGCGCGGATGACTCACAACATACGCCCATAGTCGCTTTTCGCCTGATTTATCTTCCCCAGCTATGACTACAGCATCTTCTATCTCTGGATGAGCGATGAGTGCAGTTTCAATTTCTCCAAGTTCAATGCGAAAGCCGCGAATCTTCACCTGACTATCAATCCGACCGAGAAACTCGATGTTCCCATCCGGCAAATAGCGAGCTAAGTCCCCTGTTTTGTATAGGTGTGACCCTGTGGAAGTTTCAATCTTCTGACTCCACTTCCAAAATGGGTTAGGAATGAATTTCTTTGTAGTTAGATCGGGGCGGTTGAGGTAGCCCCTGGAAAGACTAGCACCACTGATGTGTAGTTCGCCAGGAACTCCGATAGGTACTAATTGGAGATAGCGGTCTAGAATATAAACTTGCACGTTGGCGATCGCACGACCGATACAAGGTGACATTTTGTACTCACCATTGGAGACAACTGGTCCAGAAGTTGTGACAACTACATTCTCAGTGGGTCCGTAATTATTCACTAACTTGAAGGGGATTGAAGATGGTGGATACTGATGAAGCTTATCCCCACCAGTCAGCATAATTCGCAAAGCTAGATTTCCCGACCATTCCAGTGACAACAAAACCTCTGCCAGTGGTGTTGGCACGAAAGTGATGGTTATTTTCTTGGACACTAGCCAATCCCGCAAAATTACTGGTGAGCTAAGCATCTCCAGTTCAACCAGGTAGATCGTTGCTCCAGTAGCAAGGTACGGCCACAGTTCCCATACAGAAGCATCAAATGCCGTTCCTGCAAGCTGAGTAGCTCGATCCGATCGGGTGACTTCAAAGGCGGATTGGTGCCAGAAAACTAAATTCAGCAGTCCTCGGTGGAGAGCCATAACCCCCTTCGGCTTTCCTGTAGACCCTGAAGTATAAATCACATAGGCTAAGTTTTCGGACTTAACCCCACTGAGCAAATTTTCCTCACTCTCTTTCGTGATAGTCTCCCAGTCAGTATCGAGACAGACTACACGCGCTCTATACTCATCAGGAAGTTCTGCCACTAACTTCTCCTGAGTCAACAGCACTGGTACCTGTGAATCTGACAACATGAAGGTCAAGCGCTCAGAGGGATAGGCGGGGTCTAGCGGCACATAAGCACCACCTGCCTTGAGGATGCCCAAAAGTCCTACGATCATTTCGAGCGATCGCTCGACGCAGATGCCAACAAGAACTTCTGGTTTCACCCCCAGCTTGTTCAGGTAGTGTGCCAGTTGATTAGCTCGTTGATTTAGCTCCCGATAAGTTAACTGTTCATTTCCAAATACTATAGCTACAGCATCGGGTGTTTGTTCCACCTGCGCCTCAAACAACTGATGGATACATCGATCAAGCGGATAGTCTGTTTTAGTGTCATTCCACTCGACGAGTAATTGATGCTGCTCGGCTGGTGTCAATAGGGGTAAGTCCGAGAGGCTAGCTTGAGGATTAGCCACTATACCCTCTAGCAAGTTCTGAAAATGACCAAGCATTCGCGCGATCGTAGCAGCATCAAACAGGTCTGTATTGTACTCGAATGAGGCACTCAGTCCTCGTTCGGTCATTTCAATAGACAAGCTTAAATCAAACTGCGCGGTCTGATTATCCACTTTAAATGGACTCAGAACCAGATCCGGAATCTCTTCGATCTGAGGGGCATTTCGGAGAGTAAACATTACCTGGAACAGTGGCGAATAGCTGGCATCCCGCTTTGGTTGTAATGCCTCTACTAGTTGCTCGAAGGGGAAATCCTGGTGAGCATAGGCTTCCAATGCCACCTGACGCAACCGACCCAGCAGATCCACAAAACTGGGGTTCCCTCTCAAGTCGGCACGCAGCACTATGGTGTTGACGAAAAAGCCAATCAGTCTTTTGATTTCGTCTCTGTTACGGTAGGCAATGGGGGAACCTACAGGGATATCTTCCTGTCCTGTGTAGCGGTAGAGTAAAGTCTGGAAAGCCGCCAGCAGCAACATAAATAAAGTGACACCTTCTTGACGAGAGAGATTCTCAATCGCCTCGCTTAAGGGTCTTGGGAGAGTCAAAGATTGGTGTGCTCCCCGATAAGTCTGTACTGGGGGTCGCGGACGGTCTGTGGGTAGTTGCAAAACTGCTGGGGAACCGTCGAGTTGTTTTTTCCAGTAGGAAAGCTGATTTTCCAGTCGCTCTCCCTGAAGCGATTGCCTCTGCCAGTAGGCAAAGTCACTATACTGGATGGGCAGTTCGGGTAAAGGAGAGGGATTGCCAGCCAAGAATGCTTTGTATAGCGCTGCCATCTCCCGAATCAAAACCTCCACTGACCATTCATCAGAAATAATGTGGTGCATAGTCAGAAGAAGGATGTGTTCCTGTTGACCTAGGCGCACGAGTTTAGCGCGGAACAAGGGTTCCTGAGTCAGATCGAAAGGCTGCTGGCTCTCTCGAACCATCAGGGAACGCACTTCAGACTCCCGTTCCAATTCGGGAAGTTTTTGGCAATCTACCACTGGTAAAGGTATTGTCAAAGAAGGAGCGATTCTCTGAATTGGTTGACCCTCAACTGTGCTAAAGGTAGTTCGCAAAGCTTCGTGTCGCCGCACAATTTCATTGAGGCTTTGTTCCAGTGCCGTCACCTGAAGCAGACCTTGTAGGCGAATGCCAAAGGAAATGTTATAGGCAGGATTGCCCTTTTCCAACTGGTCAAGGAACCACAGTCTCGCTTGAGCAAAGGAGAGAGGATGAACGTCTGTGACTTTCTCGACTTTGGCAAGGGGAACGAATGGGATAGAACCTTCTTTTTTTAGTTGAGGGATGATTTTGGTCGCTAGCTGAACAATGCTCGAATCTTCAAAGAAATCTGCTATGGATACGGCTATTCCTAGATCGACCTCAATCTGGTTTTTCAACTCAAAGACTTTTAAGGAATCTAACCCCAAAGTGGTTAAGGGTTGCTGAGTGTTGACTTGGGACATTGCTATTGACAGCACCTGCGCCACCAGATTCTGAAGATAAGACTCTAAAAGCGGCTGGCACTCCCTTCGAGGGAGTGCCAGTAGAGCTTCGCGATTAAGATGATTAGCTGTTCCGACAAAATCAGTGCTTTCTAGGATATTACTGCCGATTACATTCAGATTGTCTGCTAGAAACTGCGCTCGACAAGCACGGCGTTGAATCTTGCCACTGGAGGTTTTGGGAATGCTCCCCGGTTTGATTAAAACCACTCCATAGACTTGCACCTCATGTTCTTCTACTACTGCTTGACGAATTGCGGCGGTGACTTCCTCTATATTCGGTTTCTGCCGAAACTCTAACTCTTGTACTACCACCAGCCTTTCTTCATTGTTAACCTCTACCGAAAAGGCAGCAGCACTACTTGGTCGTAACGATGGATGGCTGCGTTCTGCTGTCAGTTCAATATCTTGAGGGTAAAGGTTGCGACCGCGAATGATAATTAGATCCTTCACTCGACCCGTGACAAAGAGTTCCCCATTTTGCAAAAAGCCCAAGTCCCCCGTCCGCAAAAATGGTCCTTTACCCGTATCGGACAGGTAGGCGTGGAAAATCTGCTCTGTCTCTGATGGGCGATTCCAATAGCCGCGACCTACACTAGAACCTGAAACCCAAATTTCTCCGACCCGATCTGGCAGACACTGGGTAAAAGTTTCCGGATCGGCAATAACAATCTGCTGCTCTGGTAAGGTTTGACCGCAGCCTACTATGTTAGTGGTTTCTTCATTCTCTGCACTAGCTTCAAGTATCTGTTTTTTTTCTAGGGCTTCTCTGAAAATAGTTTTGCTCGCTGGTGGGGCTGTTTTTTGACCGCCAGAAACCATCAAAGTTGCTTCTGCCATCCCGTAACAGGGGTAGAAGGCTTGTTTGCGAAAGCCACAGGATTCAAAAGTTGTTCCAAAGCGCTCCAAAGTATCCTGACGGATGGGTTCAGCGCCGTTAAAGGCTACATCCCAACTGCTTAAGTCAAGGGTTTCACGTTGCTCTGGTGTAATTTTGTGAATGCACAACTCATAGGCAAAATTGGGAGCCCCACTTGTTGTACCTTGGTAGCGGGAAATTGCCTGCAACCAGCGATAAGGTCGCTGTAAAAACGATGGGGGAGGCATTAATATACAGGGAAAACCTCCATACAGGGGTTGCAGAATTCCACCGATCAAGCCCATATCATGGTAAATTGGCAGCCACGAAACAAATTTACTGCTGGGTGAATGTTCCATTATTTTGTAAGTCATGGCGGCATTGTGTAGCAGGTTGCCATGACTTAGCATTACACCCTTCGGCGTACCTGTAGAACCCGATGTATATTGCAAAAAAGCTAAGGTATCTGTATTTATAAGCGGCTTTTGCCAACTATCTTCTATTTTATGAGGAAGATTGTCAGTAGTCAGCCACTGTAAATTGCTAAAGTCAGTTTTGTCGTTTAGAAGGGATTGTAAATTAGATAAAATTGCTGTTGTAGTCAAGGCACACGCTACTTGTGCATCTGCCCAAATAGCCTTGATTCTGGGAGTGTTACGTTTGTTACGAGGTGGATAAGCTGTTACCGCAACTATATCTGCATACAAACACCCGAAAAATGCAGCTACATAATCCAGCCCTGAAGGATATAGTAATAAGCAACGTTCCCCGCTTAAACCTAATGCCTGAAGTTGGGCAGCGATCGCTCTAGCCCGCCGCTCCAATTCTGCATACGTTAAGTGTTCTCCTTCTGTTTCTCCATCTGGCAAAAAGGTAAAAGCTAGTTGGTCGGGTTGAGACAATGCTCTGTATCTCAATACATCGACGATTGTTTGCTCTGCACTTGCGAAAAAAACATCTGAAAATTTAGTTGACATCTTATCTGATTCCACTTGTTTTGCCAGCAATTCGCGTTTTAAAATTCCATGAGATCGAATGTGCTCTGTAGCTTTGATAAGTCTTAATATAAATAGTTTCTAAATAGTGCCAAAGGTTACACCCTGTTGTTTTAGCCATTTGCGGTAAGCCATAGAATAGCGATCGCTTGGCAGATGTACTTCTGCTGATAAGTTCAAAGGGAGACGTCTGGGTTTTTGAGCTTCGACAATGGCTATGTCTTGACTTGCAATCTTGTCCTGCAAGGCTTGAAAAGCTTCCTTGGAAACTTTATGGTCATAGTTGACCAACATCCAGTGCCACTCAATACACTCTTCCTCATCGATTGGGGTTACTGCACAAAAAACCTTAAAGTGTCGCTCATCTGTTCCTAGCTGTAAACTTAAAATCAGAGGACGAGAAATCCGAAAATGGTAAGGAATTAAAGCCATCGAGTTTGGCTCTCCCGATTGAAAATCAATTGCGGAGATCGCAAATTTGAAATCAACGCCATCGGGATGCAATTCTAAGTGATAATTAGTTACTTTTGGATGGCTGGAGTTAGCCAATAATTGATTATGAACAAAAGCCGTATGAGCTGGGTCCATAAAATTTTCTAGTGCTCTTAGAGGGCTAGAATTGTAATAATATCCACAGCAGAAAATCTTTTTGTAGCTCGAATCATCCCACTCCGGAAAGGGGACAAGATCGTTTTTTGGTGTTCCCAGACAAACCCAAATCAGATCGTAGCGCTCTCGAGCCTGGTAAGTTTGAATACAAGCTCGTGCAGAAGGCGGTTGGTCTGGAGTGGCTGGAACTAAGACACATTTACCTTCAGTGTTAAAAACTAACCCGTGGTAAGAACAGACAACAGTGTCTTTTTCAATCCATCCCAGGGAAAGAGGTACTCCTCGATGCGGACATAAGTCTTTCCACGCCAAAACTTGTTCGCCATTACGCCAAAGGATTATGTCTTCGCCCAGTAGGCGCTTGGAGAGGATTTTTCCAGGTTGCAAGTCTTGCGAACGTGCAATGACATGCCAATCATCTAACAAAATTGGATCTTTTACCATGAACTTTATTACTAATCAGCTCAAATTTGAAAATTTTCCGTTTTTTTTACTCAAATTGATGTTTTCACATTGCGGTCAAAGTGGTAAAGTCTAAGCGAAAATTTTCCAGAATTTCAAGAAATTTTTTCTGCTTAGGCATTTCAATTTTACGAATTGATTCAATCTCCGAAAGCTCAGGTGTCAACCTCAAATCGTAATGGCGTAATAAATGTGAAAGTAGTATCTTCATCAACATCTGAGCAAATCCAAAACCAAGACAGTTATGAACACCTCCCCCAAAACCCACTAGGGAAAAGGGATATTGTTTGTCTTCCTCGCGAGGTGGCGCAAAACGCTCTGGATCGAAGCTATTGGGCTCGGAATAAATTTCGCTCATACGATGTGTGAGTAGTGGTGAGACAGCAACATACCAGCCTGCTGGAATATGGTATTCTCCATATTCAATATCTTTAACTACACCACGAAAGAAGAAAGGACTTGGAGGATATAAACGTTCTACTTCTTTGAGTACATAGGTCATCTGAGTAAACTGTTTGAGATGTTCTAAAGCGAGCACTTTCTCCCCACAAATTTGCTTTTGTTCCTGGCGCAGGCGTTCGCGCCATGTGGGATTAGCAGACAACTCAAATATGAGTGAAGATATCAACACAGGGGTAGTTGTATAAGCGCCATTTAGCAGTGATAATGCTTCATCAATAACCTCTGATTCGCTTAAAGAATTGCCATCTTCATCAACTGCCACTAGCAAAAAACTTAGAGCATCTCGATACTTTTGCAAATTACCTTGGCTTTTACGTTCGGCAATAATTGTTTTTAACAAAGCTCGCAACTGACGAGAGGCATTCCGAGCGCGACCATAAGCTGTTAGAGGAATATCCAGGCGCAATACTGTCATGAATCCTTCGCTAAGTGTTTTAAAGACCTGACTAATATCCTCAACTTCATTCTCTCTTTCTATTCCCAGAAAAAGCCTGATACTCACGCTTAGGATGAGCTTGCGCAACTCTTCAAGTAGAGGTATTGTACCCCCCTCTGCCCAGTCTTTGAGGAAGGATTGGATGACGTAGTCCATAGTCTTAAAGTAGTATTCGGCTACTACTTGCCCACTGAAAGCGGGAGCCATTAGACGACGTCGGCGACGATGCTCTTGCCCATCATACATAAAGATGGGTCTTCCCACAAAGGGCTCAAGCACAAACTTCCAGCCTAAGTAAGCAGATAGATTATCAGCTTTTTCTTGCATAAAGAGTTTGTTGGCATCGGGACCAACTAAAATAGCGCATTTCTTACCTGTAAGAGATGATTTGAAGACAGGACCATAACGCTGGAAACGTTCCCAAAGAAAACTGTATCCATCTCTCGTAAACAGTTCCAGAGTTTCTCCTAATAAAGGAAGTCCATAGCTACCAGGCATTTCCTCTGCTGATTTCAACTGCTGTATCATTGAAATCCTTCCGCCTCCTCATGAATGTTATACCGATTTGTTGTTTAGCTGAAAGCAAATGAAATTTACATCTCACGCGTAGGGAACTAATCAAACCTCAAAAATTATATCAGTTGCTTGACTCGATCTTTAGAAAATAAATTGCCAATTTTTAGTGAAATATCCGAGATATTTGGGTTCCCTTCCTTCGCGTTATTTTATTTTTTTTTTTTGTTTTGTTGCTTCTATCGCTTGTATTAATTAGGATAATTTCTGTTTTTTGTGCTTTGTTTTGAAGACTTTATCAAAGTGTTTACATCATCTCTCAAACCAGGGAGGCATCACTGTACGAGTTGTCTATAAACTCTAGATAACCTAAGAAGGGAGTCTTCTCAGGAAGACATTCTTTTAGCTGTCGGTTAGTTAATTTGATAACTATATGGCTAAAGAGCTAACTCCATCAACAGTTGAAAGCTTAGAAATCACCTCTGGCTAGGTAACAAAGGATCTGTTAAGGCAAGAGGACTCGCCTCACCATCTGCTAATTCTACTGGACACGACATTTGACTAATGAGGTTGTTATCAATCAGTTGATTAACAACCTTAACCTTTAAAGTCATGATATTAAGCTTAGTTAAGTTTGTCAGTTACTAACTAGTTATAAGTTAACGATGAGGGCGATAAGTCGCCTATAAAGCAGACTGGATAAGGGAAACAATCCTAAGCCCTTAAGAATGATGAACCTTTTTCCGAGATCGAAAAGCTGTAAATTCTTGGACTACTTCCTCGAAAAAGGTTAAATAGTAGAGTTTTTAGCCTGAGTGTCACATCTGAGAATTTTAAAGTTACTAACTTAACAAACTTGAAAAAGTTAGTAACCTTGAATAATTCAGCGTTCTTTACCCATCCTCATACTGGATACATATATGGATGGGGAAGCAACTCTAGTAGCGGATTTTGAGGCGATCGCCCTATTTTCAAAAGTGTCAACGTAGCTACAGGTTCGCTGTACAAGATCGCGTAGAATCAGAAATAGGCGATCGCTAAGACTTTAATCGCTACAACCACTAGGATTTAAAGGGTTCAGCTATTCTCTGAGTGGGGTTATACCCAGTAGCATCTTGGTCATCAATTGCTCCTAAAGCTTTCAATCGCGCGCGCTGCGCCTTAGTTAAACCGAGGGCATTTGTAATCTTCATGCCTTCGTAAGGTCTTTCACTTCTAAGGACTTTGAGACATTCACCCGTGTCGATATCCCAAAACCGAATCGTTCGGTCTTCACTACTACTAGCTAGCACAGGTGTGGACTTTCCAGGTAATACGGTGAAGGCAACACAATAAACCCACTTTGTATGTCCTACTAACAATCTCAGACATTGACCAGTGCGAGCATCCCAAATTCTGAGGGTTGGTTCCATAGCCGCACTGACGAGTTTCTTACTATCCCGACTGTAGGCAACAGAGACAACGGGACTAGTATGTCCCTGTAACTGCTTGAGGCATTGACCCGTCGCGACATCCCAAATGCGAATTGAACAATTTTCTGCACTACTAGCTATGGTTTGACCTTCTGGGCTAAACGCGAGCGACCAGATCCCATCGAACATGAGCGACCAAACCCAATCAGAGTGACTCTGGAGTATCTTCAGACATTTACCTGTATGAACGTCCCATAGGCGTATCCCCTGGTCGATACCATAACTGGCTAAACATTGTCCATCTGGACTATAGGTGACGGCGATCGCTGGACTCGTTTGCTCTAAAACAAATTGACATTGACCTGTTTTGAGGTTCCAAATACGTACACTTTGATCCACGCTACAACTGGCTAAATTTGGTTCGGTGGGACTATAGGCAACTGACCAGACGAAACTGGTATGCCCCTGGAACGTTCGTACACACTCACCCGTACTAACCCGCCACAGTTTGACAAAACCGTCTACCCCAGCACTTGCTACCGTTTGAGCATCAGGACTAAAGGCAACAGCGCGAACCCAGACTTGATGTCCTCTAAGCCTTCTTAAGCAGCAACCCGTGGGCACATCCCACAGTTTTAGAGTTTGGTCTTCACCGCTACTGACGAGGGTTCGACCATCAGGGCTAAAGGCGATAGCCCATACCCCGCTACTATATCCTCGCCGAGTTTTTAGGCACTGTCCTGTATGCAGATCCCATACTTTCAACGTTTGTCCTTCATCACTACTGATCAAGGTTTGGCAGTTACCACTAAACAAAACTACTCGTACCCCATATTCGTGACCCCATAACGTCCTGAGCAGTTGACCCGTGTTGATATCCCATATTTTAACCGTTCGATCGGCACTGCAACTGGCTATTATTGGCTGATTGGGACTGCACGCTACCCACCAGATCCAATCTTGATGCGCTTTAAACTTTCTCAAGCACTGTCCGGATTCTAGATCCCACCAAGCTAAGCTGCAATCCATCCCACCGCTGATGAGCATTCGACCATCCGGACTAAAGCTGATGGAAGACCATACAGTATTTGGATAAGCAGGTAATGTTCTCACTACTTCACCTGTCGCAACCTCCCAAAAATTGATATTTCCCACAACAGCAACGCTACCAGCTAAGATTTGACCGTTAGGACTGAATCTGAGGGAGATCGGCCAACTGGGACGTTCTGATAAGGTTCTCAACACTTGCCCCGTGTTCAGATTCCAGAGTTTGATTGTACAATCGGCACTGCTACTAGCAAGGGTCTGACCATCTGGGCTAACAGCTAAAGACCAAATGACATTTTGATGTGCTTGCAAGGTTTGACAACATTGACCCGTGGCAACATCCCACTGTTTAATCAGGCAGTCATCCCCGCCACTAATCAGGGTTTTCCCATCACAACTAAACTCAATCGAACGAATAGTTCCTGTGTGGGCTGCCCAAGCTAGAAGCGGCTGTCCATCGCTAGCCCGCCACAAACAAATTTCACCATGAGTATCAGATGAGGCAATTAGCTTACCATCGTGACTGATAGCTAGGGAATAAATATGGCTGAAGTTTTCGGTGAAAGTAGATTTGGATAAGTCTGAACTAGAAAAATTACAATTGCGTAAAATTACTCCTTCAAGATCTGCTTGCCAAATAGTTAGATAGGAAAAATCTTGATTGCTCAGATCGCACTTGAGGTAACGTAGTAAATTAATTGTGTTTCCCCCTGCATATCCGGTTTCAATAGCTAGCTTACCTTGTAAGCTTGAGAGGATTTTGAGCAATCGGTCTTTGAGCTTATCTCTAGTCCCAAATGTTTGCAGAAGGTGTTCGGCAATCGGTTTAAGGATGAGCTTAATTTGGGTTTCCTTGATATAGTCTTTGGCTTTTGCTTGGATTAAGGCATAAGTTTTGAAATCAGCAATGGCTTCGTTTTGAATTTCCCAGCCTATGTGTTGAACTAATCGTTTTGTCAGATACTCGATGAGGACAGGTTGCAGCGTAAACAGCGTTTGGCTTTTTTCAATGAGGGAGCGTCGTTCTAAAGTTTCTAAAACTGCTAAGACTCGATCGAGAAAGCAAGGGAATAGCAAATTAGACTGGAGTTGGGCAATGGTGATTGGTTCGCGATCGACCGCTAGCCAATACATTATTTCTTTCTCTAGGTCTGATAAGCGATGGAATTGCTGGTCAAGGAGATCTTGAATATCTCCAAAAACGATAGTACCTTGAGCAAGAAATTGAGCGATATCACCGTTAAATAAATCACGAATCGTCGTAGTGACAATTTTCAAGGCTAGAGGGTTACCTCCATAGGAGTGAACTAACTGCTGCCATTCATTTTCTGTCCCAGAGAAGTTGCCTTTACTACTAAAGATTGCTAGCCCCTCTTTGGCGGTTAAACCTGATAGTTGCCAAGTGCGTACAGGTAATGCTTCTCCTTCAAGAATTGCTACTTCTTTGGGCTTTTCTCGAGTGGTGAGTACCAAGCAACTTTGATGAGGTGAGTCTCCTATTCGTCGAAAGAGTTCACTATAGCCTTGATGACCAGTAAGAGTGTTGCCTCCCATGTGAGTAGCTAAGACAGTCTCTGCATTATCGAGGATAATCAGACAGCGATGCTTTTGGAGGTAGTCTAATAGTCTAGAAATACGATCGCCGATCGCTTCAGGTAAATCGATGTCCTGCTGGTGGGAGAGGAATTGGATTAAAGTTGCTAAGAGGGATTCTAGGGAAGGCGCGTTGTGAAGCGATCGCCAAATCACATAGTCAAATTGTTGCTGTATTTGTTGGGCTAATTTAATTGACAAAGCTGTTTTGCCTATGCCACCCATACCTAGCAAGGCAACTAATCGGCATTGATCTTGAACGATCCACTGCTTGAGTGTCACTAACTCTTCAATACGTCCATAGAAAAGGGAAACGTCAATTGCTTCTCCCCAATCTATTTGATTTTGAATTGGGGATTTTAAGCGAGAAAGAGTTTGTGTTCTGTGGTGTTGATTTGAGGTTGAAGAGTTTTCTCTCAGGGCGAACTGCGTAAGCCTCGAGTGTACGTTACTTTTTGTCACTTTCTCGCCTAGGGTGGCAGAGAGGAGTTTCCAAAGCCGGAAGCCGACATATTTAACATACCCATCATCGTAGCCTGCACTTTGAGCAATTTCGGAATAAGTTTTTTGCTCCCAAACTTGCAGGAAAACAAGTCTTTGAATTTCATTTAAAGACTCTTTTCCCACAATTGTTTCTAGGGTTGCCAGAGCTTCTTCAGCAGTCATAGGTTTTTACTGTCTTTTACTTGAGCCATTTCTCAGGTTAAAGCTTCTTGGCGCAGAGTTGTTTAACTGAACTGTTTAAGCAAGCAATTTTAGGAAGCTCTAACCAATTAGTTCTTCGCTCTGATTTTACAGCATATCGAACCCTGGAACTACGCTACTATCTTTAGTCCGCGCTCTCTTTTTCCCGCGATCGCACCCCCAGACGATTTGGCTTTTTCCTAAGTGTCAGATTTAGATAACTGTGCTGATGGATTTGGAACGCCACCCACCAATCGCCCTCTGAGAAAACTGTAAAGCTACAAATTTAGCCGCCTGGTTGAAGAAGCATTTCGGAGTTTGGAGGGGTTGCTCGCAAACTCTCTTATTTTTTATGCTCAAGGAATGACTTAATTAGCGCCTTGGTTTTTTTCGGCAAAGCTCTTCATTATTTATCTAGAAATAGTCCTTGATTTTTGACAGTTACCTCTCTTCGCCTTGGTTTTTTTTAATAATAAACTCGTCGAAATTCTTCAAGGAGTTTACGTGTTAATTCGCCAACAGAGCCTTTACCAATAACGAAATCGTCTATTTTAGTAACTCCCAGAATGCGCTTGGTTGTACCAGTGGCAAAAACCTCTTGGGCTGAATAAAGTTCTTGAAGTGAAACAGGTCTTACTTCAATGTCAATTCCCAGCGATTCGGAAAGTTCAATTACTTTGTTACGCGTTACCCCAACTAGGATAGAATCCCCTGGTGCGATCAGTTTGCGATCGGCAAAAAGAAAAATGTTCCAAGTTGTTCCTTCCGTGACGTATCCATCGAAATTCACGAAAACCGAATCATCGAAGCCAGCTTTTTTGGCATCTGTATATCCGATTATCGATGGTAGAAAGTTAAGATTCTTAACCTTGGGAAATACCCGAGAATAATTAACAGACTTCAAAGAAAGCCCTTTTGAGTATTTACTTTCTTCGGGAAAATCAAGTGGTGTTACAAAGATAACTAGATTGGGTTTACAAGTTTCTATACTGTAACTAGGCACCTCACCGACACCACGTGTAATGGTAATGCGGATTCGCCCATTTCGTCCCTCGGTTCGGTGAAATGTCTCTTTAGTCAGCTCGATCAGCTCGCTTTTTGACCAAGGATGTTTTAGGGAGATGGAACTACAGCCTTCAATAAGACGATCTAGATGTTCATCAAGCCACCAAATTTTTTCATTAACGGCGGCAATAGTATCAAATACTCCATCGCCGTAAAGAAATCCATGATCGAATATAGAAATTGTCGCTTCATTAGAATTCAGAAATTTTCCGTTGATGCAGACAGTCATGATTAAATACCTAAATAGATCGTTGAGAAAAAATTTCCACCCCGTCAAATAATAGCAGACTGCGTCTTAATTTATTTGTTCGAGATTTTTAAGACGCTTTCTCTCTTAACTAATCGAGATATTCACTGATCTTCAATTCTAGAGCATTTTGGTACTTTGAAAAAACTGGAAAAAAATATTATACAGGATCGGCAAAGTTTTTACATCAACCGAACCGATGATGACATAGACAACTGGGATGTCGATGCTTCCATGTAAATATTTTCGATGAAGTCTTTTGCAAAACCAAAGCTCCAAAAAAGGATTTAGGAAGTATTCAGGGGGATTATTAGGAGAAAGCGAGCGCAAAAATCTCTCTCAAATGACATAAAATGCTGTGGGGTTAATATGCCAGCGATTATACCACTTCTTGGTTTCTGCTTGAGGATCTTGAATTAACGCTCTCAGACTAGGATCGGTAAATCGAAGAAGCGATCGCGTTTCCTTTGGATGGCTGTTTACCCATTCCCAAATCGACTACTCGATATGAATATAGATTTATCAATTTGTAGAGATGTAGCAATACTACGTCTCGATAATTAAATAATTGCTATATTTAAAGCTTTCAGTTGTGCTTGGGCTTTTTGTAAAGATTCTAACCATTCTTTTTGGGGGTCGCTATCGGCAACAATTCCCGCACCAATTTGCCCCCAAATTTTTGCTTGATTACTATTATTAATTTTTGCATAAAGTAAAGTACGAATAAATATATTTAAGTCGAGATTTCCCCGCCAATCTAAATAACCGCAGGAACCATAAAATAAGTTACGTTTTACTGGTTCTAGTTCTTCAATAATTTCTAAACAGCGTACTTTCGGACAGCCAGTAATTGTCCCTCCAGGAAACACGGCACGAATTAAATCGATGGCATCACAATTAGGGTCTAATTTCCCGATTACATTGCTAACTAAGTGCATTACATGACTGTATCTTTCTATCGTTAAAAGTTCATCAACTTTAACAGTTCCCCACTCACAAACTCTGCCAAGATCGTTGCGTTCGAGGTCAACTAACATGATATGTTCGGCTCTTTCTTTGCTGTTAGAAATCAATTCTTGGGCTAATTTTTCGTCTTCAGCTAGAGTAATACCTCGCGATCTCGTTCCTGCAATGGGACGAGTTTCAACTTGGTTTCCTAATAACTTAATTAACCTTTCCGGGGAACAACTAATTACTGCACCCCAAGGAGTTTGCCAATAACTCGCAAAGGGCGAAGGATTAATCTGTTGTAATGCTTGATAAATTGACCAACTATCGACGGAAGTTTCGGTTTCAAAGCGCAAAGATAAGTTGGCTTGAAAAATATCGCCAGCTTGAATATATTTTTGGGCTTTTTTTACCGCATTTTCGTATTTTTGTTGAGACATTTGGAAAATGGGCGAGATAGAAGTTTCTGGTTGGTTTGGCGGATAATTTGGTGTTTTTGGCTCGAGATTTTCCAGTTTATTTTGCATCAAATTGAGTTGAGTAAAATCGGTTGCAGCTAGCCAAAGAATTTGCTGTTCATGTTCGAGAATGGCAAAAGATTCTGGTTCGTACCAATAAGCTATAGGAAAGGGAAGTGAATCGGTGTTTTGTTGGGGTAATTGTTCGATTTCCCATGCTAAATCGTATCCCAACCATCCTAACCAGCCACCTGTAAAAGGTAGATTGGCGATCGCGGATTGGGGATTAGTAGTTATCAGTTTGTCCCCCTTGTCTCCTAATAAGTGACTTAGAAAGGGTAAAATCTCTCCTAGGGGTGGTGTCCATAGCTGAGGTTTACCTTTAATAATGCGGGGAGAACCCGCGCAAAGGGAATATCGGGCTAGTTTGGTATCGGTGGAATTAGCGGGACTTTCGAGAAGAGTAGCAATTTGCTGAATTTTATTGTTGTGATTGTGGTTGGTTCGATCTGGGGGTTGCAGAAAAAGAGTTTGGAAGACTTGCGCCCCAGAAAGCTTGCCCAGTGGGAGTTTGCGCCAATACCAAGGTAGGATAGATTTGTGAGTTGATGAGGTGGGAGGAAATATCTCGTTGGCGATCGCGCTTTTCTCCTCTATTTGCTGGTAAAATTTTTTTCTCTGCTGGGAAAATCGATTTCCGCTTTGAGTCATTTTTCAGTTATCACGTAGCCGCATGAAATAGTTATCAGTTTGTCTCCCTTGTCTTCCCCCTATCCCCTATCCCCTATCCCCTATGATACGAGCATTTGTAACCGGAGGTACAGGATTTATCGGCGCTAATGTGGTGCGATCGCTGTTAGCTTCTGGCTATCATGTACGCTGTTTGGTACGTCCTACTTCTCGTTTAGATAATCTTCGAGGTTTGGATGTAGAACTTGTCCAAGGCGATTTGCGCGATCGCGATTTAGCTGCGAAAATGCAAGGATGTCAGGTACTCTTCCACGTAGCGGCGCTGTATTCCCTCTGGCAAGCCGATCGAGAGGCTCTTTACCAAAATAACGCGATCGCGACCCAAAATGTCCTCGCTGCCGCCCGTGAAGCCAAAATCGAACGCACAGTCTATACCAGTTCCGTTGCTGCGATCGGTGTTGGTGAAGCGGGAACACCTGTAGACGAAACTTATCAAAGTCCTCTGACAAAACTCGTCGGTGATTACAAGAAGTCCAAGTTTCTCGCCGAACAAGAGGCAAAAAAAGCCATTTCCCTAGCACAAGATGTCGTAATTGTCAACCCCAGCACCCCAATTGGCGCGTGGGACATCAAACCCACACCCACCGGAGACATCATTTTGCGCTTTTTGCGTCAACAAATGCCAGCTTACGTGAACACCGGACTAAACTTAATCCACGTCCAAGACGTAGCCCAAGGACATTTACTCGCCTTAGAAAAAGGAAAAACCGGATCGCGCTACATCCTCGGTAATCAAAATCTTACCTTAAAAGAGTTCCTAGAGCTACTCGCCCAAGTCACGGTCAAACCAGCCCCCACCCAAACTTTACCAGTCTGGCTGCCTTTAAGTGTAGCCTGGATCGACGAAAAATTACTCGCCCCCCTAGGAAAAACCCCCTCCGTCCCCCTCGACGGCGTAAAAATGGCGCAGCAAAAGATGTACTATAAAGCTGACAAAGCAGTCAGAGAACTAGGTTTACCCCAAACAAACCTCACCATTGCCGTGCAAGATGCCGTAAATTGGTTTCTAGAGCGAGGTTATGTAGATCAATTCTAATCGCTCATTAACGGTGAGAGGAGAGAAAAAATGGGTATCCATGTCGAACAAGCGATCGCAGTGGGAAAATATTTAATATCCCAACGTCTCCAGGGAAAAAAGCGCTTCCCATTAGTATTAATGTTAGAACCACTATTTCGGTGTAACCTTGCCTGTCCAGGTTGCGGTAAAATACAATATCCCAAAGAAATTCTCAAGCAACATTTAACTCCTCAACAATGTTTTGCTGCCGTAAAAGAATGTGGTGCGCCGATAGTTTCTATTCCCGGTGGCGAACCTTTATTACATCCCCAAATCGACGAAATTGTCCAAGGATTAGTAGCTAGAAAAAAGTTTATCTACTTGTGTTCTAACGGCATTTTATTAGAGAAAAATTTGCATAAGTTTCAGCCTTCAACTTATCTCACTTTCAGCATTCATTTAGACGGTTTGCAACCTTTACACGACAAATGTGTTGACCGTAAAGGCGTTTTTGAAACTGCCATTCAAGCGATTAAAGCTGCCAAAGCAAAAGGGTTTCGGGTTACTACGAATACAACCGTTTTCGATGGAATTAATCCCCAAGAAATGCAGGAATTTTTCGAGTTTCTTACTAATCTTGGTGTAGACGGAATGATGATTTCTCCCGGCTACAGTTACGAAAAAGCACCCGACCAAGAACACTTTTTGCAAAGAGAGCAAACTAAGGCATTATTTAGGGAAATTTTAGCACCTTATAAAGCAGGAAAAAAGAATTGGAACTTTAACCATAATCCCTTATTTTTAGACTTTCTTACTGGTGCAAAAGACTACGAATGTACACCTTGGGGAAGTCCTTCCTACAGCATCTTTGGCTGGCAAAAACCTTGTTATTTACTCGGAGAAGGCTATTATCAAACTTTCCAAGAATTGTTAGACAAAACAGACTGGAGTAACTACGGTCACAAAAGTGGCAATCCTAAATGTGCTGATTGTATGGTACATTGTGGCTACGAACCTACAGCCGCAATGGACGCAATGGAACCAGAAAATATGATCCGTTCTGTTGGTACTTTATTTGGCATAAGTAGATAACAAAATTGGTAGTTGGTGAAAGTGAAATTTGTAGAGATGTTAGAGATAATGTCTCTACAAAATTACGATGCGTAGCCAATTTTGTTTATTTCATCTAATTACCGACTACCTTTGACAAAAAACAGCAATTTTTCTTTCAAAGGTAGATTATCGATAGAAACTATCGGGAAGTAAAAAAGCAACTAATAACTAAGTTTTTATGAACACTTTGCTAGTAGTTTTAATTAGTGGTTCGCTCTTATTTTATCTTGCTTGTACTTTTTGTACCATTAATTTTTTTACAGCCAAAGAAGAGGTTAATAATGAGAAAAAAACACCTATATCAATCATGATTTCTGTATGTGGGCTAGATCCAGATGCGTGGTTGAATTGGTTATCTTTTTGTCAACAAAACTATCCAGATTACGAAATTTTATTTGGCGTAACAAATCCTGAAGATCCGGCGATACCTTTGCTGAAAAAATTGATGGCAACTGCTCCCAATCGAGTACAAGTTTATACCGATTTGCCACCCAAGGGAAGCAACCATAAAGATAGTAATCTTAGTTATTTGTTAGCAAAAGCTCAACATGAAACAATTATTTTTGCGGATAGCGATATTCGCGTTAATTCTGAGTATATTAATACTGTAACAGCACCATTAAAAAATGAATCAGTAGGTATGGTAACTAACGTTTTTGTAGGTAGAAATCCACAATCTTTAGGCGCTGCAATTGCTTCTTTTGGTCGTTGCTTTGATTTCATTCCCAGTTTACTAATTTCCCGTTTTCTTGATGGTGGTTTGCGTTGTGCTGTCGGGGTAACTATTGCTACTCGGAAATCAACTTTAGCTGATTTTGGCGGCTTACATCTAAATCGCATTGGTTCAGATTATAATTTAGGTAAAAGAGCAGCTTTAGCAGGTTATCGAGTCGAATTGTCTCGCGAGGTTTTAGAATCAGATACAGGTAAAGAAACAGTCTGGGAAGTATTCCGACGTGAGTTGCGTTGGGCGAGAACAATTCGCTTTAATCGGGGTGCAATTTACTATACAATGATATTTTGTTACGGTACGGTTTATTGTCTTCCTTTGCTCTGGTTATCGGAGTTTGCAAATTGGGCGATCGCGTTGAGCTTGATTACATTTGTACTTCGCTATGCTCAAGTAATTGTGGCAATTTTCAGCATGAATTGTCCGAAACTATTATTATGGTTGTGGGCGCTACCTCTACGAGATTTACTTAGTTTAGTAATTTGGTTGACGGGAGCTTTCGGACGAAGTGTATACTGGCGAGGAAGAAGACTGCGAATTGAAGGAGATGGCTTAATTAGCGAGTGGGAAAAATAACCTAGATTTGGCAAGTTAGAAAACTGTGTTAAGTTAGTTTAAATTTTAGCTTCACAAACATTTTTACTGAAGATAATAGTAGCATTCTTCAAAAACGCGAGCTGTCTCTAATTATTTTCTCTTATGTAATGCACCTATCAACCCAAAAGCTAATTCAGCTATTATCCCAGTCGAGCTTAATTCTCTCGCTGTCTGTGGTGTTATGCTCCGAGTCGATAGGCGCAATTAAAAATGACCTCCAATTCCAAACTAGCTCTTTAAATGGCAACCAAAGGACAACAGAACAGCTTTTTGCTCAGGGGGTGCAGCCCTCTCAACCAGACGCGATCGCATCACAACTAGATAATCTCGCAAAATTGCAAGCAGAACTTGCTCAATTGCGTAATTCAGGAGATAATTCTCAATTAAGTTTAACCTTAGTAAAAATAGGTGAAGTTTACCACAAATTGGGTGCAACTCAACTCGCTGTAAAACACTACAACGAAGGTTTAAATTTATCTCGTCAAGTGGAAAATCGCACTCAAGAAGCGATGATTCTCGAAAGTCTGGGTGATGTCTATACAGAAGTTGCTAAAGAGCAAACAGTATGGCAATTTTACCGCAGTCATTTCCATATACCCAGTCATTTATCTACTTTATCAAATCAACAATCTACCGCGAAGGAACAAGCAGCAAAATTTTACAATCAATCTTTAAATATAGCTCAAGAAATCGGCTCTCGTTCGCAAGAAGCTCGTGTTTTCAACAAGCTTGGTCAACTTTTATTTGATGTATTAAACTCGAATGAGGAAGCACTTACTTATTTTCAGCAAGCGTTAACAATTTTTCAGGAAATTGACTCTCGTGAAGGAGAAGCAATTGCTTTATATAATCTTGGCAAATTTTATCTAAGTTGGCAAGAAAAACAAAAAGCTACCGCATCTTTTGCTGAATCAATCCAAATTTTAGGCGAGATTAACGCTCGTTACCAATTAGCAGAAATTCTTGACGGTATAGGTGAAATTTATTACCAAATTGACGATCCAGAAAAAGCTTTAGATTTCTATAATCAAGCGTTAAAAATAGCTCAAGAAATTAATTCTTCCTCACAGTCAGCAATTATTTTACAGCATTTGGGTGCGGTTTATCTAGGTGATTTAGGAGATGTGGAAAGCGGCTTAAAATTTTATACGCAATCATTAAATATTTATCAAGAAATTGGTGATTTAGTTGCGCAAGCTTATCTGCTTAATAATCTTGGATTTGCTTATTCTGGTTTAAGAGATACGGAAAAAGCAATTTCCTTGTTTAACCAAGGAGTAGCTACTTTTGAACGAATTAGGCAGTTTTATTCTGAATTAGGAGAGTCAGAAAAAGACTTATATTTTGCTAACCAGCAAGCTAATCTCTTAATTACAATTGGCAAATTATACTATAATTCAGACAATTCAGTTGAGGCGTTGGCAGCTTTTAATCGAGCAGCCAAAGTTGATCGAGAATTGGGAGATTCTGAGGGAGAAGTTGAGACTCTGATTGCGATCGCCGAACTTTACGAAGAATTAGGAGAAACAGAACAAACAATAGCATTTTTTAACCAAGCTGTCAAGGTTTATCAAAACATTGGATCTCGCCAACAGGAAGCAGATTTACTTGTGAAAATTGCTCCTTTATATTTCTACCGACTAGAAGACGAAGAAAAAGCCTTAGCAGCGTTTAATCAAGCTTTAGCAATTTATCAAGAATTAGGATCTCGCGTAGCAGAAGCCAAGACATTTACTAGGATGGGAAGTCTTTACTTTTCTGCATCAGACGCTACTAATTTTAAGTTAAAAAATCCCGAAAAAGCTGTAGATTTTTACAATCGAGCTTTAACTATTTATCAGGAAATTGCTGATAACCAACAACAAGAATTTGTTTTGACACAGTTGGCTAAAATTTACTATAAATTAGGCGAAAAAGACAAGGCATTAGCGGCTTTTAATCGAGCGCAAAAACTTTATCAAACAAGTGGCTCTCGCGAAGAAGAAGTACGGTTACTAATTTATATTGCTCGGGAGTACAAGGGATTTAAAGAGCCAGAAACAGCCTTGTCATTTTACCAGCAAGCAGTTCCCCTTTATCAAGAACTGAAAGATCCTGAAAAAGAAGCATTTACCTTAATTAGTATCGGCGAACTTTACTATCAATTAGACAATCACCAAAAGGCATTAGCAGCATTCGCTCGAGCTAGAAAAGTATACCAAGAAAGCGGCAATCTTTTACGTGAAGCAGGAACTATTTATGCTATTGCTCAACGTTATTCACAACTAGGAGATTTAGCAAAATCTTTAGAATTTTATCAGCAAGCTTTGCTAGTTTATCGACAACTTGATAATCCTCGTCTTGTACTAGAAACGAGAAGCTTAATCGAAATTGGTCAGCTTTATTTATATTTAGAAAATCCCCAAGCAGCTAGTAGATATTGTCAGGAAGCGCTGACAACTGGGAAGAAATTTATCGATCGCGTCAGCGAAGCAAGTTATTTCTTGGAAATTGGCAAGCTTTGCTATCAATTAGGAGATGGAGAAAATAGTTTAGCATCTTTACAGGAATATTTAACTATTTTCCAGAAAATAGGTAATCTTAGTCAAGAAGCAATGGCGCTGATTAGGATTGGCGAATTTTATACAAATTTGGGAGATTTAGATCGGTCGTTAGATTTTTTCAACCAAGCTATAAAAGTTTACCAAAAAAGTAACTTTCCTGAAGGAGAAATAGATACTTTAATCAGAATTGGTCAGCATTATGTCAAATTAGGAAATCAGCAGCAAGCTTTAAAATTCTTCAATCAAGCTCTAACTATTGCCGAAGAAAGTAACGCCCGCGCTCAAAAAGCAACTATTCTGAAAAATATTGGTAAACTTTACACTCAATACCGAGATGAAAAAAACGCTTTAGAAATTTTAGAGCGATCGCGCAACATTTATCAAGAGCTAGGAAATAGTCGAGAACAAGCAACGATACTCAGAACGATCGCCCAATTCTATAATCAATTAGCAGAACGTGAAAAAGCCTTAACTTATTATCAACAAGCTTTAGCTATTGACAAAGAAACTGGCGATCGCGGCTGGATGAACATTACTCTGGTAGATATAGCTGAACTTTACTACCAATTAGGAAACTTAGAACAAGCATTAGCATACTTTGAGCGATCGCGGACAATTTCCCTGGAACTAAATAACGGAAAAGCTACTCCTCTACTCGGACTAGGTAAAGTTTACTCAGAACTAGGCAACTCAGAACAAGCATTAACATACCTTAACCAAGCCTTATCACTTTTTGAGCGTTTTCCCGAACCAAAAGCAGAAACTCTCTTCCAAATTGCCATTGTCGAACGCAAATTAGGTAATCTCGACACCGCCTTAACTAACATTGAAGCAGCCATCTCAATCATTGAAGCACAAAGAGCGCGATCGGATCTCCAAGAGCGTCAAACTTACTTTGCATCGAAACAAAACTACTACGAATTTTACATCGATTTATTGATGGAATTGCACCAAAAGAACCCAGTAAAAGGATACGATGCTCAAGCAATTAACGCCAGCGAACGTACCCGCGCCAGAAGCCTTTTAGAACTTTTAGCAGAAGCGAATACCGACATTCGTAAAGGCGTTGACTTAGAATTAGTCAATCAAGAACGGAAATTACAACAACAACTAGATGCACTAGAAAAACGGCGAGTAGAACTTTATAGTCGTGAGTTGACCAAAGAAGAGCAAACAGCCCTTGAACAAGAACGACAATATTTGTTAAAAAAATATCAAGAAGTCCAAAGTAAAATTAGAGAAAAAAGTCCCAGTTACGCGGCAATTACTCAACCTGAACCTGTCACTCTTCGAGAAATTCAGCAAGAAATCCTCGATGAAGATACCTCGATCTTGCAGTATTCTCTTGGTGAGAAACGTAGTTTTCTCTGGGCGATTACCAAAGATAGTTTGACTAGCTATCAATTACCTCCCAAAAACCAAATTGAACAAGCAGTTAAAGAGTTCCGGAGAACTGTTATTAATAAGCGGGGTTTCCCCAATAATTTATCTCCAGATTCAAAATCTCTGTATGAAATGGTTTTAGCTCCGGTTGCCGCTCAATTACGTCAGCAACGCTTATTAATTGTACCTGATGGAAGTTTACATTATCTGCCCTTTGCTGCCCTTTCTGCCTCGGGAAATGATTATGTCCCGTTAATAACTAAACACGAAATTGTTAACCTACCTTCGGCGTCAATTTTAGCTATTTTGCGCCGAGATCTCCAACAAAGAAAACCCGCACCAAAAACTATTACAATTATTGCCGACCCCGTTTTTAGTTCTGAGGATGGACGCTTAGAAAATTCAACTTCAACCGAGAGAGAAAATTGGGAAAAATATACCCTTGACCGCGCCGGAAAAATAATGGATATTGGAGTTTGGGCGAGGCTTCCTGGAACTCGAACCGAAGCTGAAGCAATTCTTAATTTAGTTCCGGAATCAAAAAGTAGCTATGCTTTTGGTTTTCAGGCTAATCGCGCGACTGCAACTAATCCACAATTAAATCAGTATCAAATTGTCCACTTTGCTACTCACGGACTGATGAATAGCGTTACTCCGGAACTATCAGGAATTGTCTTGTCGATGGTAGATGAAGCGGGAAATTTTCAAAATGGTTTTTTGCGTCTTCATGATATTTTTAATTTGGATTTGTCCGCCGATTTAGTAGTTTTGAGTGCTTGTGAAACTGGATTAGGAAAACAAGTGCGAGGAGAAGGTGTGGTAGGATTAACCAGGGGATTTATGTATGCAGGTGCGCCACGTTTGTTGGTAAGTTTGTGGAATGTAGACGATGCAGCGACGGCAGAAATGATGACTCGATTTTATCGTTTAATGTTGAGAGAAGGAAACTCGCCAAGTGAGGCTTTAAGATTAGCTCAGATAGAAATGCAAACTGAAACTCGCTGGAAATCTCCTTATTATTGGTCGGCTTTTGTTTTGCAGGGAGAATGGCGCTAGTTTCATTGAAAAGTAGTCCAATTTTTCGGATGATTTTGCGCTAAAATTAGTAGTAGAGACGTTGATTGCAACCTCTCTACAAGTTTAGGATTCATAGCAAACAGTTGTATATTTGAGATAAATCGATCGCTAAAATTAAGCTGACCAAAGCGTCACTAACCCAGTAAGCTGTAATTTGGTAGCTAATTCTCCCCAAATTCAAACATTCCGATGACGACAACGACTTGGACTCAGCAACATATTCTTTCGTTAGCAGATTTTTCACCTGCTGAGTATGATACGGTATTACAAACGGCAGCGAGTTTTCGTGAAGTTCTCTCTCGACGCACTAAGAAAGTCCCTGCTTTACAAGGTGTGGTAGTAGCGAATTTATTTTTTGAACCTTCTACTCGGACTCGCAGTAGTTTTGAGTTAGCAGCGAAGCGTTTGTCTGCGGATACACTCAATTTTGCACCGGGAACGTCTTCGTTGACCAAAGGAGAAACAATTTTAGACACAGCGAAGACTTATTTAGCGATGGGAGCGAATATCATGGTTATTCGTCATCAAGAAGCAGGTGTTCCCAGTGCGATCGCGCACGAAATGGATCGACTTGGTACTGGTGCGAGTATACTTAATGCAGGTGACGGACAACATCAACATCCTTCTCAAGCTTTACTGGATTTATTTACGATTTGTTCTCTGCTCGATACAGACAATCCTCGCATCGAACTGTTAAAAGGAAAAAAAGTAGCGATCGTTGGTGATATTTTACATTCTCGAGTCGCTCGCTCGAATATTTATAGCCTGACTGCGGCTGGTGCTGACGTACATTTAGCCGCACCACCGACATTATTACCCAAATTATTCGCGGATACCGTGGAAAGTAAGCAACCAGGAAAATTATCTTTGCATTGGGAAATCGAACCCGCGTTAGCAAATGCTGATTTTGTCATGACATTGCGCTTACAAAAAGAAAGAATGACCCAGCACTTGTTACCGAGTTTGCGAGAATATCATCAACTATACGGGATAACGCGCGATCGCCTCCAATTATGTCAACCTGATGTCAAGATTTTACATCCTGGACCCGTTAACCGAGGTGTAGAAATTAGTTCCGATCTTATGGACGATCCTCAGTTAAGTTTAATTGGCAAACAAGTAACTAGCGGCGTAGCAATTCGTATGGCTTTATTGTATCTCATTGGTAGCGGGAAAACCTAAAATTAACAATACTAAATAAAATTGCTTTAACCTAACCCCCCAACCCCATTCCCTACCAGAGAAGAGCTATTTCATAATCATAAAAATTCTCCCCTCTCCTTGCAAGAGAGGGGTTGGGGGAGAGGTTATTATCAAATGTTTTTTGACTTTGACACAGCCCTGACTAACTCAGTGAAAAAAATACTTTTATTAAACAGTAGCTAACTGAGAAAGAGTAGATTCCCAATACTCGTTATCATCAATAGTTAAGACAATCCTTTGATAAGCATCTGAATTCAACTCAACAGTTAAATAATTTCGCTTGTTAGCTGGTTTAGTCACATACCAAAACTCTTTACCTCTGTCAGTATAATAAGTTCCCGCTTTAATTATACCTGGAAAAAAGGTTCCCGGCGCACGTAGTTGCTTCCAAGTAGTTTCCGGTGCAGAGGTAGTTACTCGTGTAATTTCGGCTAGCGGTATGCGCAAAAATTTATCTAATTTAAACGCTAGCAATTGTTCAACCAAAGTTAGCTCAATTTCTAAGCAAGAATCAACTAAATTCAGCTTCATAAGTTTACTTTCTACGTTCTAATTACTGCTAATTTATACTTAATCTAATAGTTCTGACTTCACCTAGTTGATTTATCCTTCTGGGGGATATACCTTACACCCTTAATTATCGTAGAGACGTAGCATTGCTACGTCTCTACATTCATTATTTAGAGATTATAGTGTTTTCAAACGATCGTAACAATTTTTAGCTTACAGTCCACAGATAGCGAGCGAGACTGTTTACATTTCAAATAAAAATACTATATTCAGGTAAGATAAACAAATACCTAA
Source organism: Oscillatoria salina IIICB1 (assembly GCF_020144665.1). Taxonomy (NCBI): domain Bacteria; kingdom Bacillati; phylum Cyanobacteriota; class Cyanophyceae; order Oscillatoriales; family Oscillatoriaceae; genus Oscillatoria; species Oscillatoria salina. The sequence goes on from NZ_JAAHBQ010000038.1 coordinate 97,025, forward strand.
AGATAGACAAAATTGCCTAATTTTTAGATAAATTTATTCAATCTGAGGATAAATTCTTCCTTTCCAACCACCACCGCGTCCTTGCCAATGACACCGGGCTGAGTCTATAGTCATAATAGTGTAGAGAAAGGCAATTATTGGTAAGGAAAAAGCCCAGAGAGAAGAAAGACGATAAAAGCGAATGGTAGGAAAATAAGCTATACTCATGAGTAACCAAGCTAAGAAAGCTGTAATGGTTACTAGCTCATTTTTGGTTATGATTCCCCAAATTACTCCTAAAGGTGGAACTAAATAAATTAAAGTCATTCCGAAAACTGTTCCTAGTAATAGCCAAATCGAATAATTTAACTGAGTAAATGCTGTTCGAGTTACCATTGACCAGATACTATTTAAAGATGTGTAAGCTCGCAAACTAGCAGTTTTTTCAGTTAATCCTAGCCAAATTCTACCTTGTTGGGGATTAGGGATTGGGGATTGGATATTTTGTAACGTTTGTTGCTCTTTTTCAGGTTGAAAATTAGCTAAATTATTAGGAAAAAATTGTTGATTATTTGGCAAATCATCTAAGTTTAAATCTTGAAAAAAGCCAGAATATTCTAAGTTTTCATTCGATATTAAGCTTTGTTGATTTGGTAAAAAATTTTGCTCATTTTCTTCTTGAAAATTGGTTAAATTATTAGAAAAACATTGTTGATTTTCTGTTGAAATATCTAAATTTTTATTTACAACTTGAGAAAAATTAGAATTGTCAAGCGTGTTATTAGAAATATTTGCTTCGAGATTAGCTACAGAAAAAGCATCATTTTGTAACGAGTGTTGCTCATTTTTGAGTTGCGAATTAGCTAAATTATTAGTAGCGACTTGCCGATTATTTCCAGAATTACCTAGTTTGACAGCTTTAGCTAAAGCGCAATCGTCAATTAACGCATTACGAACTACTTGAATTCCGCCGATGCGAGTTAAACTTTCTTGACGAATTAAAATACAGCCACCAGCCGCAGCCGCAGTTAATTTTTGAGGATTATTTACCCAACGAAAAGGATAAAGTTTCTTGAAGAAAAAGATAAATGCGGGAATTAATAATTTTTCCCAAAAACTCTCGCAACGCAAACGTACCATTAAAGAAACTAAATCTAAACTTTCTGATTCTGCTTGCGCAACTAAACGATGCAAATTATTCGCATCGTGGACAATATCCGCATCAGTTAGCAAGAGATATTTTGACGATGGTTGGAGATTACTAGCATATTCTATTCCTTGTTGCATTGCCCAAAGTTTACCCGTCCAACTTGGAGGTAAAGGTTTTCCAGAAATAACTTGTAATTGTTCAGTTTTGTTTAATTCTTGGGCGATATTTTTGGCAACATTAGCTGTATTGTCTGTACTACCATCATCAACGAGAATAATTTGGAAAGAACCAGGATAATTTTGTGACAATAAAGACTTGAGTGTAACTGGTAATAATTCTGCCTCATTTCGAGCCGGAATTACTGCACAAATTGGCGGAAAATCTTTGATGTCGGTAGTCGAGTCATCGAGAATTTGATCTGACAGCCAAAATTGTCCCCGGAAACCAAGCAAATAAAGCCAAATTACTAAGGAAACTAAAGTTAAAGCGAATTCGATCATTTGTGAAATTTTGCGCTACACCAAAGCAGGATATACTAGATCGAGAGAAGAGACGCTATCAGCGCGATCGCCGACTGATTTATTGCTGGTTGGTGCTATTTTAGACTGATGTGGTTGAGTGTGAACGGTATAAAATGCAAATTGATGAGCGAAAAGCGATTGCATCGGTAAAAGAAGCCATCGCGCGTCACCAAGATTATCTTCTCTCCAAGCAAAATCCGCAAGGCTATTGGTGGGCGGAATTAGAGTCAAATGCGACAATTACAGCCGAAATTGTCTTATTACATAAGATTTGGGGTACAGATAAATCTCGTCCCCTCCACAAAGTAGAAACTTATCTTCGTCAGCAACAACGCGAACATGGCGGTTGGGAGTTATACTATGGCGATGGTGGGGAAATTAGTACATCGGTGGAAGCTTACATGGCTTTGAAGTTACTTGGTGTCACCGAAACAGACCCGGCGATGGTCAAGGCGCGTGAGTTTATTCTCGCACATGGAGGAATCAGCAAAACACGCATTTTTACAAAAATGCACTTGGCGTTAATTGGTTGCTATGACTGGCGGGGTTTACCTGCGATTCCACCTTGGATTATGCTATTACCGGATTCTTTCCCGATTTATGAGATGTCGAGTTGGGCTAGGGGAAGTACCGTACCTTTACTTATTGTCTTCGATCGCCAGCCTGTTTATCAAGTCGATCCAGCAATTAATTTAGATGAGTTGTATGCTGAAGGTGTAGAAAATGTTCGCTACGAGTTACCACGCAACGATGATTGGACGGATATTTTTGTTTTCCTTGACGATGCTTTCAAATTCGCCCAAGATTATAATTTAGTTCCTTTTCGCGAAGAAGGAATTAAAGCGGCGGAAAAATGGGTGTTGGAGAGACAAGAAGCTACAGGTGACTGGGGTGGGATTATTCCCGCGATGGTTAATTCGCTGTTAGGATTAAAAGCATTAGATTACGATCGCGAAGATCCGATTATTGTTCGCGGTATGGAAGCGGTAGATCGTTTTGCAATTGAAGATGAAGATAGTTATCGAGTACAACCTTGTATTTCACCAGTGTGGGATACTGCTTTAGTAGTGCGATCGCTGGTAGATTCTGGTTTATCTCCCGATCATCCGAGTTTAATCAAAGCAGGAGAATGGTTACTATCGAAGCAAATTCTTGACTTTGGCGATTGGGCGGTGAAAAATAAACAAGGTATGCCCGGAGGTTGGGCTTTTGAGTTTGATAACCGCTTTTATCCTGATGTTGACGACTCGGCGGTAGTTGTGATGGCGTTGAATCAGATAAAATTGCCAAATGAGAAACTGAAACAAGAGGCGATCGCGCGGACTGTGGCTTGGATTGCGACAATGCAATGTTATCCTGGAGGCTGGGCTGCTTTTGACATTGATAATGATGCAGAATGGCTAAATTTGCTTCCCTACAGCGATTTGAAAGCAACTATCGACCCCAATACAGCCGATGTCACTGCTAGAGTTTTAGAAATGGTGGGAAATCTCAACCAAAATGGCGATTCTCCAATTATCTCACCGAAACAACTACAACGCGCCCTGGATTATCTCACTCAAGAACAAGAATCCGAAGGCTGTTGGTTTGGTCGTTGGGGGGTAAACTATATTTATGGTACTAGCGGTGTCCTGGTTGCGCTTTCCCTGGTTGCTGACTATACCCATCAAGATAGTATTGCTAAAGGTGCAGCTTGGTTAGTTAGCTGTCAAAATCAAGATGGTGGTTGGGGTGAAACTTGTCGCAGTTATGACGATCCTAGTTTAAAAGGAATTGGCGACAGTACCGCTTCCCAAACCGCTTGGGCTTTAATTGGTTTACTCGCGGCTGGAGAAGCAACCCGAAATTGGGCAACAGCAGCGATCGCACGAGGTGTAGAATACTTATTAGCTACACAGCAAGCTGATGGTAGTTGGAACGAAGATTATTTTACCGGAACCGGATTTCCCAGTCATTTTTACTTGAAATATCATCTCTATCAACAGCATTTTCCCTTAACCGCCTTGGGAAGATATGCCCGTAGCGTACATTTGGGGCAGCTTAGTTAATTATATCAGGTTGTGTATGTAGTGCGAGCGTCTCGCTCGCTACTGCCCCATCGCAAATCTAGCGATCGAAAATTAAAGTTTTCTTAGCCTCTTTTTCACGCGATTAGTTCCTTTTTTTAGTGATTTTTAGCTACTCTATCAACATTTTTTCTCTTTAACAACAAATCATGTCTAGAGAAATTTAAGTATAATGCCCACAGAAGCACAAATGTTGAAATGTATCGTTCTTTGCCAAGTTCTATCTAACTGCTATCGAAGCATTGAACTATTTCGCTATGATTCTGAGAGAAAAGAGATATTTCTCATCGCCGGGAAACAAGGAACAATTGAAATTACAATTTTTGCAAATGGAGAATGGAGGTATGATGTCGCCTAAACCGAACTTCAAACAAATGAGTCTTCAGCAACTAAGGTCTTATATTCTAGACCATAGAAATGACTCAGAAGCCTGGAAAGAGTTTGCTAGTCGTCCACGTCCGAATGCTATTTATTTTGATAGCGATATGTCTATATCTGAACAGAAAGCGAAGCTACAATCCCTACTCGAAAGTGAAACTTAGCCTCGTAGTCGAGTTTTGGTCATCTAGATTACATTTGTTGTCATCACGATCGCGATCGCTAATAATGATTCTGCTACTCGTACTTTCCTCATCACTCAGGTTGTAGTGTATGCAAACAACTAAACTCGGAAACTACCTAACCTTAGAAGACTTTTGTACCTGTACCCAAACTTATCAAAAATACGCCGATAAAATCGATCCTTTTCCTAAAAATAGCGAAACCATTCTCGCCTTAAAAGCCCTAAATCAATTTATAATTGACCCAATCATCGATCATTTTGGTCAAGATAAATTTCAACTTACCTATGGCTTTTGTTCCCCAGACTTACGGAAATATCTAGACAAAAAAGATCCAGAAACTAACATCAAAAATGGTATCATCGATCCCAAGCGCGATCAACACATGGCACACGAAATCAATCGCAATGGTAAATACTATTGTAACCGATTAGGCGCGGCTTGCGACTTTTTAATCATCGGAGAAACTAGCGATACTGTTGTCGAATGGATTCTCACGCAAAAATTACCGTTTGATTCCCTCTATTATTACGGTAAATCAAGACCAATTCACATTAGTTATGGTTCCCAACATAAGCGCGATCTTTGGACTTTCACGAAAACAAGACAACCCACCAAAAAAGGACTTGAATCTTGGTTGAACTTAATTAAAACCAGTTCGTAGTGAGGACTTTAGTCCGATTTAATCAAGTCTAACTACGAACTATCCCATTAAAGAGTAATTTGTTCGTAGTGAGGACTTTAGTCCGATTTAATCAAGTTTAACTAGGAACTTTTTCATTGAAAGTAATTTGTTCGTAGTGAGGACTTTAGTCCGATTTAATCAAGTTTAACTAGGAACTATCCCATTAAAGAGTAATTTGTTCGTAGTGAGGACTTTAGTCCGATTTAATCTAGTCTAACTAGGAACTTTTTCATTGAAAGTAATTTGTTCGTAGTGAGGACTTTAGTCCGATTTAATTAAGAATCGAGTCGCGCTAAAGCGCTAACTAGGAACTTTTTCATTGAAAGTAATTTGTTCGTAGTGAGGACTTTAGTCCGATTTAATTAAGAATCGAGTCGCGCTAAAGCGCTAACTACGAACTATCCCATTAAAGAGTAATTTGTTTGTAGTGAGGACTTTAGTCCGATTTAATCAAGTTTAACTAGGAACTATCCCATTGAAAGTAATTTGTTCGTAGTGAGGACTTTAGTCCGATTTAATTAAGAATCGAGTCGCGCTAAAGCGCTAACTAGGAACTATCCCATTAAAGAGTAATTTGTTCGTAGTGAGGACTTTAGTCCGATTTAATTAAGAATCGAGTCGCGCTAAAGCGCTAACTACGAACTATCCCATTAAAGAGTAATTTGTTTGTCGTGAGGACTTTAGTCTGACTACGAACTATTCTTTCTCCGTCTTCGATCTTGTCGAGTTCTTACCCTAGCACGTAATACTTTAAGTGTATACGGATCTATATCTTTCCGTCGAGAAAGTCGATAATTTTTAATAATTGTATAATTTTCGTCCAAACATTCTAACCATCCTTGTAAATTCCTCACTTTTCCTAAATCTTCTAATAAACCCCAATCTTCTTCTTGCTGTGTCAACTGCGCTAATCGTTCATAGTTAGGATAATCCGGAGTTACTAAAGCATATTTGTAATGTAAAATTGGGGGATTTTCTGGGTCATATTCCTGATAATTGACGCGCAAATTTTGTAAACTAATTTGCATTTTTGAGCGCAATCTAGGATGAATTTCTGTATTAAAATCTGGATAAACTAGATAAGAAATTTTCGGCTTGCGGAAATGAAATTGAATGACGTTCGCATCTTCTAAACGTCCAATTGTGCGACTCGCACAGCCCTCGTAGAGCCGCAAAAGCGGATCGAGTCTTTCTAAAGCGCTAACATGAATTAACAGAGAATTCCGTAGTTTCTTACCAACAGGACTATTGATGCACAGATCGGCAATATTATCAAGATCGCCCAAACTAAAAAGCATCATATCCGCTAACAAACAAGCACGTTTGTAATTACCGAATAAAGCTTTAAAATCTTCTTTTACTTCAGGATTGAGACTTCTGGGTTTCGGACGTTTAGTGAAACTAGCAAGGGCTAAATATAGTTTAAGGTCTTGGCGACGTTTTTCGGCAATTTCTGACCATTCGGCTTCGTCAGTTACTTGTAAAATTACGTCAAAAGCACGACGAAATGAGCGAAACTCGGCTTTAATTTCTGCTTCCTCAGCTAACTCTCCCTTCACGGGAAGTCGTCCGCGTTTGGTAACAAAATTCATCAACGGAGTCAGTAATTCCTGATAATCTGCAAAAGATTTATTAGGAGTTTTAATTCTGGGAGTTGTTGCGCGGGAATGAAAGCGAGAAGCACGAAAAGCTTCAGCTTGATTTTCATCGCGAAAGATAAAATAAATCCCCAAACCAGCAGGAATTGCATCGACATTCAAAACTTGGTCGATATAAATTTTTAACTCTTCTTGTTCGTAATATTTTTGGAAAGTGTTGCGACTGGTAATAACACCATCACCATAAGCTACCACTCCGCGCTGGCGATCGTCAATGAGAACTTGTGCCGCGACAATTAAGAGTTTTTTGGTTAAATTCCAAGCAGAAATTAAAGCTTCGCGACGTTCGGCGGGGTCTTCAATTACATTAATAACATAGCCAATATTAACTATATCTGCCTCAGTGCGCGGTGCATCAGGACGATAATAAGGGTCCCAACCTGAACTAATGTTACCTTTTTCTGCAATGCGTTGAATATCGCCACCATGACCGCAACCATAGTCAAAGAAAGTAGAATCAGGTGGAAACAGATCTGCTTCTAATGCTAATCTTACCGGACGAGAAAGTTGAGTGCGCGCGATCGCCGCTTTATGCCTTTCGATAATAATCTTACCTGGTGCAGCATCAATAGCACAAACCAAACGATGTCCGCACAATTCTAACCTGTAGCGGTACAAACGTTGCTGCCATTCTTCACGAGTCCCAATAAAACGCGAGTCATCCAATAAACCCAGAGCAACTTCTTGACGAGTAAGTTCCGCAAACTCCGCATACAAAGGATATTCTGGAGTTACAAAAGTTTCCTTGCGATGGAGAATTGGCGGATTTTCTGAGGTACGATAATCGCGATAACCTACCTCTAAAGTTTGTAAATTTACTTGGATACTCGCTTGTAAAGCTGGATGAGGGTCAGTATCAAAATCCGGGTAAAATAAATAACTAATTTTCAGTTTATCGGTACTAAATTTAACTAAATTAGCTTCTTCTCTTGCATCAGCAACATTTCTCGCACGAATTTCATAAGCTTGCAATTCTGGATGAAGAGCAGAAATAGCTGAAGTGTGGACATAGAGAGCAGCAGGGAGAAGTTTACCAATTTTACTAGCTTGGCACAACGCGGCGAGATCCTCTAAGTTAAGAGCATCATCAGAGTTTACTGAAGTAGCTGTTGAAGTCATCGCCAGACTCCCAGTGCAATTTTGCCTTATAGGATAGCACGTTGTTCGGTAGGAGGGAAAGTAGCGATCGCGCCTATCTTCTCTGTCACCGATTTTCCGTTGCGACTTGACGCACCTTTTCTACATCTAACTCTAAAGCTTGAGCAATTTCTTCTATACTCAACCCGAAAGCTAATAACCGAGGTACGCATTCTAACTTACCTTCTACTCGACCTTCTGCTTTACCTTCTACTCGACCTTCTGCTTTACCTTCTGCTTTACCTTCTGCTTTACCTTCCTCTCGCGCTTCTTGGTAAATTCTAGTTTGTTTAAGATCGCTATATTCAAACATTTTTTAACTCCTATCAGCTTAATTGTGGTAACTTTTACAGCAAAAATATCTTTATTAATCAGCTATTTTTTTTCTCTCGCTTAAATGAATAAGGTGCTTTAGTAAGCACCCTAAAAAAATCGATAAAAATAGCTAATTTTGGTTATTTCCCGTTGCTGCTTGACGCACCTTTTCTACATCTAACTCTAAAGCTTGAGCAATTTGTTCTATACTCAACCCTAAAGCTAATAACCGAGGTACAGATTCTAACTTACCTTCCTCTCGCGCTTCTTGGTAAACTCTAGTTTGTTTGAGATCGCTAAAGCCAAACATTGTTTCTAACTCCTGAGGGCTTAATTGTGGTAACTTATAAACCAAAATCGTCTCTATTAATTCTACAACTTTTTGCTTGAGAGCTTCATCAGTTAGCTCTTGTCTAGCTTTTGCAAGTAGTTGCGGCACTTCACTGGTAGCAGTTTCCTCAGACTCGATAACTAACTGTACCATACCCCATCCAAGTGAAGGATTAGCTGGCGGCTCTAACTCATTCAAATACACTTTAATCAAAGGAGGATTTTGCGCTAACCAGCGATACTGTCTTGGTACGTCAGCATCAATATTTCGCGACGGAAAAATCGCTACTGCACGCCAATCATTTGTCGGTTGATATTGAGCTAAATAGACAAATATTTCCGCAAACAAACGCCAATAAAAATCTGTTTTCGGTTGAAATTGTACCTCTAGAAAGTAAATTATTTGATTAGGAGACTCAGTGTTTGGTAAAAAGACTCCATCAAAACGTCGAGCAAGTTCTTTGATTTCTCGCGAGGAGAATTGATAATCGTCAGCTTTGTCTGGTGACTCACCGATGAGTTCAAATAATAAGCTGGGAAAGGTTTGAAAAAGTTGATAAAAAATAGAATCAGTTTTCACGCTTAGTTTATCTTTATTGATAAATTAATAATAACATTTAGCTGATAACTTTAAATTTATGCTGATTTTTTTTATAGGTTCTCCATTGAAACCGAAATCGGATTTTATTGTCAGTTAAAATTTCTAATATACCAGGAGCGGATTTAACTGCATAGTCGCAGAAACCGACATCATGAATATAGGCGAGGTCTTCTTTGTACCACTTTTCCATCTTGCTACTTTAGCTCAAAAAATTAGTTTACCAAATTGGTGCTAAATTGAGGACAAAACCAGGTAAAACATCTTCTCCTGATAAACTGGTTGGTGATTCTAAAATCTCCACATTTTCTCCGGGTCGATAAATTTCTACTTGGCGACTTTGGCGATTAATTAACCAACCTAAACGAGTACCATTTTCTTGGTATTCAATCATTTTTTCTTGTAAGCTTTTTAAGGTATCTGTTGGCGAACGTAATTCGATGACAAAATCCGGACATAAAGGGACAAATTTCTGTTGTTGTTCGGGTGTTAAACTTTGCCAACGTTGGTTGGATATCCAAGCTGCATCTGGGGAACGATCTGCATTATTTGGTAGTTTAAATCCTCCCGATGAATCAAAGGCAATTCCAGTTCCGTTTCGATCTGACCAGTTAAAAAGTTGCTGTGTTAATCTACCATTCCGATTTCCAGTTTCTCCCCCAGTAGGTGACATAATAATTAAATCTCCCTTTGCATTGCGTTCAAATCTGAGATCGCGGTTATTAAGACATAGCTGATAAAATTGTTCGTCGGTAAGTTCTACTGATTGGAAGTTGATAGTTAAGTTAGTCATATCTTGATTAATTTCGTCAACTAAATTGAATATATTTTCGGTAAAAATCTGCCTGAAAATGCTTGACATTTTCACCAAATTGGTTCTAAATTGAGGACAAAACCGGGTAAAACATCTTCTCCTGATAAACTGGTTGGTGATTCTAAAATCTCCACATTTTCTCCGGGTCGATAAATTTCTACTTGGCGACTTTGGCGATTAATTAACCAACCTAAACGAGTACCATTTTCTTGGTATTCAATCATTTTTTCTTGTAAGCTTTTTAAGGTATCTGTTGGCGAACGTAATTCGATGACAAAATCCGGACATAAAGGGACAAATTTCTGTTGTTGTTCGGGTGTTAAACTTTGCCAACGTTGGTTGGATATCCAAGCTGCATCTGGGGAACGATCTGCATTATTTGGTAGTTTAAATCCAGTGGAAGAATCAAAAGCAATTCCGAAATTATTTTGGCGACTCCAAGCTTGAAGTTGATAGGCTATTTCGAGGTTACGATTTCCGGTTTCTCCCCCAGTAGGTGACATAATAATCAAATCTCCAGTGGTATTACGTTCAAATTTGAGATCGCGGTTGTTGAGACATAGCTGATAAAATTGTTCGTCGGTAAGTTCTACTGATTGGAAGTTAATTGTTAAGTTGTTCATATCTTTTTCAACTTAGAGAATAAATTGAACAGAGGTTAATAGTTTAAACGATCGCAGAGGTGGAGCGATTTTTGCTTCCAAAAACGATAATTTATTTTCTATTCTAGCTAAATTTAGATGCGAGTATATGCAGCGATCGCGCCAGTCTCAAGGCTACTAATTTAAGCGGCGTTGTCGCGAGAGTCAGAGAAGCGGGGATTAGACTCAGCCTAACGCTATTTACGGCTACGATCGTGCAGTGAGGGAAGCTAAATGGTATATTAAAGAAATCTAACTATCTAAAAGTAAGAGGCTGTTTGACCTGAATTTGCCTATTGGTAGATGCTAATTTGGTCGTTTAACTACAAACTGTAGATATCAATGACTTTTGAGAAAAATGGTAAAATGGTAGACGAAACTAACAATAATTATCAGCCAAATCCTGAACTTGGGAATACTACTGCTGCGGAAGAAGATAATTCTGTCGCTCATGCAGATTCGCCTAATGTTAATACGCCTAGCGTACAAAAAAATATCAAAAATTTTCAACGAATTTATCTCATTCTCGTGGTTACTGGTTTGCTCGTTGGTGTATTTGTGGCTTGGGGAGTTGTTAGTGCTTTAAATCGCTTTGGTTTAACTGATTCACAGCCTCAAATCGAACAAACTCGCTAAAATAACTCGAAGTTAACCGGATCTCGATCGGATTTGAGCTAAGATGATATAATAAGTTTCCTCTACTGATGTAACTGGGGCGAAGATGCCGAATGGCGAATT